>DUOC01000058.1 GCA_012839065.1 Thermoanaerobacterales bacterium
AATAGATATTAGAAATAAATATTTATATAAAAGTATGCCTATAGGTATTCAAGAGATGATAGATTCAAATATTAACCGTGTGGAAAAAATTATTCTTGATACCCTACAAAATGTACTTGATAGTATAGTTCTAATATTTACCGGTTTTTTTTCAGTTATAATTGCTCCCGTTTTAAGCTTTTATTTACTTAAAGATTCTGAGAATATTAAAAAAAAGCTATTATATACAGTACCAACTAAATATAGAAATAATATTAAAAGGTTATCTAAAGAAATTGATTTAGTGTTGGGAAGATATCTACGTGGGCAGCTTATAATGAGCTTAATAGTAGGTCTTATGACTACTTTTGGGATGACAATTTTAAATATTGATTATGCTGTTATTATTGGTGCAATTGTAGGGGTATCAAATATCATACCTTATTTTGGTCCAATTATTGGCGCACTACCTGCTATAGCAATTGCTTTAATAAAATCTCCATCTGCAGTTATCTGGGTAATAATAGTTTTAGCTGTGGTTCAGCAAATTGAAAATTGCATTATATCACCTAAAGTATTAGGTGACAGTGTAGGCCTTCATCCTATAGTTGTTATTTTAGTTTTAATTTTTGGAGGTAGTGCTTTTGGGTTTTGGGGATTGATTTTTAGTGTCCCGGTCGTTGCTATAATAAAGGTGTTTATAATATTTACTGTTGAAAATATAACAAGGGTTGACAAAGATTAGATTATCAGATATAATTCAAAAAAAATAGTAAAAAGATGAAGAAGGGGACAAATAAAGGACCGATCTAGTACAAACAGAGAGGGAGAAACTGGTGAAAGCTCCTTATACTAGTTACCTTGAAGCTACCCTGGAATTGTTAGGCAACAAACCTGACCGGTTACCCGTTAAAGTATATCTAAAGATATTAATGATTTATCATTAATAATTAGGGTGGTACCGCGTAAGTAGAACCTTTCGCCCCTAAAGTTTGATTTCTGGGGAGGAGGGTTTTTTTATATTGTATTACGTTTATTTGATGAGGGGGAATTTGATACTATGGTAAAAAATATGTCAAGTTCTATGATACGAGAAAGTTTTATTCAGTTTTTTGAAGATAAGCAACATACAAGAGTGCCAAGTTCTTCACTGATTCCATATGGTGATCAAACACTCTTATTTACAAATGCAGGCATGGTTCAATTTAAAGATGTATTCTTGGGAATTAAAAGCTTGCCTTATAAAAGAGCCGTATCCGCACAAAAGTGTGTAAGGGCAGGAGGTAAACATAATGATCTTGAAAATGTTGGCAGAACGGCACGTCACCATACTTTTTTTGAAATGTTGGGCAATTTTTCGTTTGGCGATTATTTCAAAAGAGAAGCGATACTGTATTCCTGGGAGTATTTAACAGAAGTATTGGAACTGCCTAAAGATAAACTTTATGTAACTGTTTATATAGATGATGATGAAGCTTTTCAATTGTGGCAAGAAATTGCCGGCATACCTTCATGTAGAATAATAAGGTTGGGTGAAAAAGATAACTTCTGGAGTATGGGGGAAACCGGTCCGTGTGGACCTTGTAGTGAAATATTTATAGATAGAGGAGAAGAGCGGAGCTGTGGTGCATCAGAATGCGGGATAGGGAAATGTGATTGTGATAGATGGTGTGAGTTGTGGAATCTTGTTTTTATGCAATATGATAGAGATGAAGATGGCAATCTTTCTCTACTACCTAAACCTAGTATAGACACGGGCATGGGGCTAGAAAGGGTTTCAGCAGTAATGCAGGGTGTAGATAGTAATTTTGAAACTGATCTTTTAAGACCAATAATATCAAGCATAGAAGAAAAAACAGAACAAAAATACTATGCTGATGATAGGGGATTCCCCTTTAGAGTAATTTCTGATCATATTAGGGCATGTACCTTTCTTATTGCTGATGGAGTTTTACCGAGCAATGAAGGCCGAGGATATGTCTTAAGGCGGATTATGAGAAGAGCAATTAGATATTGCAAAGTATTAGGTTTTGAAAAACCCATATTACATGAATTAGTTCCTGTAGTGGTTTCAATTATGGGTAAAACATATCCAAGTATTAAAGATATGCAGGAATATATACAAGAAGTAATTCGTACAGAAGAAGAAAGATTTATTGAGACACTGAACGAGGGTATGAAAATAGTAAACGATATTATTGATAATTTAAAATCAAGAGATGAGCTGATTATAAAGGGTGAAGATGCTTTTAAACTATATGATACTTATGGATTCCCATTAGATCTTACAGAAGAAATTGCTAATGAAAATGGATTGAGTGTAGATAGAATCGGTTTTGAAAAGGAAATGGAGAAACAGCGAGAAAAAGCAAGATCTGCTCGAATAGAAAATGTAAAAGGTACATTATCAACACAGGTAATAGAACGATTTGAAGAACTTCCTTCTGTTGAGTTTACAGGTTATAACACATTATCAGATACAGGAGAGATAATTGCACTTATAAATAATAATAAACTTGTAGATAGATTCAGCGGGGAAGATGAGATTATAATTGTGCTTGATAGAACCCCTTTTTTTGCTGAATCAGGTGGGCAAGTTGGAGATATAGGGTATATGGAAAATAACACGTCATTGGTTAGAGTAATTGATACATTAAGCTTTTATGGAAAGGCAGCTCATATCTGCAAAATAGAAAAAGGGTTATTAAAAATTGGTGATAAATTAAATACATATGTAAATAAAGAGTTTAGATATTCTACAGCCAGAAATCATACAGCTACACATCTGCTTCATAAGGCTTTAAGAGAAGTATTAGGAGATCAGGTTAAACAATCAGGCTCTTTTGTAAGTGCCAGCAGGTTAAGATTCGACTTTAATCATTTTTCTGCATTGTCAAACGAAGAAATAGAAGAAATAGAAAAAATTGTTAACAATAAAATATTAGAGAATATCCCTGTCGAGGTCAAAAAAACAACCGTACAAGAAGCTCTTAAACAAGGTGCCATTGCATTATTTGGTGAAAAATATGGCGAAGAAGTTAGAGTTGTTAGCATAAATACGTACAGTAAAGAACTATGTGGAGGAACTCATGTAAACAATACAGGCGAAATAGGTCTATTTAAAATAGTCAGCGAAGGTAGTATAGGTTCTGGTTTAAGAAGAATTGAAGCTATAACAGGGCTGACAATTATCGATAAATTCAAAGAAATGGAAAACAAAATAAAAGAGATTTCTAAAACATTAAATGTTAATCCTAAAGACATAATAAAGAGAATTAATGAATTAGAAGAAAACATTAAAATCAAAGGAAAAGAAATATCATCATTACGGAACAAATTATCAAATGTGATTGTCGATAGATTAATTGTAAATGCAAATAAGGTAAATAACTCTTTAATCATATGTTCAAAAGTAGATGCTTTTAATATAGAAGAGTTGAGAAATATGGCAGATATTGCCAAAGATAAAGTTGATTCAGCGGTTATAATACTAGGTGCTATTATAGGAAATAGGATTAATTTTGTTGTGAAAGTAACAGATGATTTAGTAAGAAGAAATGTGCATGCAGGGCAAATAGCGAAAGAAGTAGCTGTGGTGGTAGGGGGGAGTGGTGGAGGTAGAGCGGATATGGCTCAAGCAGGGGGGAAAGAACTAAACAATACAGACAAAGCCCTTGAAATAGGTGAGCAAATAGTTAGAAATATGATAGTATAAAAATGCGGGGGATATACCGCATTTTTTTATCTTAAAAGGAATATAAAATTTTACGTAGAATAATTATATTATAACTTGGCAGGGGAGGAATAATAGTGGAAGATAAATTTGATAGAACAATGAAATACAACGTGGATAAAGAAGAATTAAATGATGCAAGAGAGATATTAGAAAAAGTATATAATGCTTTAGAAGCAAAAGGTTACAATCCTGTAAATCAAATAGTAGGATATCTTTTATCCGGGGATCCGGCATATATAACAAGTCATAATAATGCTAGATCAATTATACGAAAACTGGAAAGAGATGAACTTCTAGAAGAACTTATTAAATACTATATTGGTGTAGAAAAATAGTTATTTTTAAGATTATGAATTCAGGTGATAATAGCTATGGAATACAATATATTAGGGAATACAGGAATAAAGGTATCAAGACTTTGTTTTGGATCTTTAACTATTGGCCCTTTACAAGGGAGATTACAGATCGAAGAAGGTGCAAATGTTGTCTGTAAGGCATTAGAATTAGGAGTTAATTTTATTGATACTGCAGAGTATTATAACACATATTCATATATTAACAGGGCAATACAAAAGACAAAAATAAAGGATATAGTAATTGCATCAAAATCGTATGCCTATTCGTATAAAGGGATGGAAAAGAGCATAAAAAATGCTTTAAAACAACTGGGAGTAAATCAAATAGATATATTTTTGCTGCACGAACAAGAATCCCTTTTAACTTTTAGGGGGCATGGGGATGCTTATAAATGTCTCGAAGACGCTAAGAAAAAAGGGATAATAAAAGCGATAGGTGTCTCAACACATTGTGTTGAGATGGTGAGACGTGCGGTACATATTCCTGAAATAGAAATTATACATCCGCTTATAAATTTTAAAGGTTTAGGGATAAAAGATGGAACCGCAGAGGATATGTTGGTAGAGATAAAAAAAGCCTATAAAAATGGTAAAGGTATTTATGGCATGAAGCCATTAGGTGGGGGAAATTTGATCAAATCATATGACAAAGCAATAGATTTTGTTTTAGAAATTCCGTATATAAGCTCAGTAGCAATAGGTATGAAAACAGAAGAAGAAGTACAATTAAATGTAATGAAATTCAACAAGGAAGAAATACCTGATTCACTAAGAAGTATTATAAATAATCAAACGAAAAAATTGCTTATTGAAGAATGGTGTGTAGGCTGTGGCAAGTGTGCCAAAAAATGCCCACAAAAAGCGATAAAAATTATAAATGGGAGAGCTGTAGTGAATAAAGAATCTTGTATATTGTGTGGTTACTGTAGTGGTTATTGTCCTGAATTTTGTATTAAAATTGTATAATAAGGTGATAATAAGATGAGAGTTATGGCTTTAGATGTTGGAGACAGAAATATCGGATTGGCTGTAAGCGATGAAACCGGAACTATTGCAATGGGGCTAGGTGTAATCAAAAGAACGTCAATAGCAGAAGATATTAAAAAACTTAAGGCTATTATAGAAGAAAATGATATAAAAAAAATAGTTGTCGGGATGCCAGTAAACATGAATGGATCAATCGGTTTTCAGGGCAAAAAAGTAATGAATTTTATCGATGAATTAAAGGATGATTTTAAAATACCGATAGTGACATGGGATGAACGTCTGACAACGGTAATAGCCGAAAAAGCATTAATTCAAGCGGATATCAGCCGAAAGAAAAGGAAAGGATTAATTGACAAAATGTCTGCTGTTGTAATCCTCCAAAATTATTTAGATTGTCAAAAAATAGTTGACTAATAATGCAAAGTCATATAAGATTGCATTATAAAATAAATTAATTGGGGTGAAAATATGAAAAATGAGAATGATAACACAATAGTATTACATGACGAAGAAGGGCAAGAATGGAAATTTGATGTAATAGATATAATAACTGTAGATAATAAAGATTATGCCCTTCTTATGCCGCTGAATGGGTTTGAAGAAGATGAAGTCTATGTGTTTAGAATAGAAGAAGATGAGAATGGTGATCAAGTGCTTATTGACTTAGATGATGAGGAAGAACTTGCAATGGTAGAAGAGGCATGGGAAGAGTTAGTGTATGAAGAAGATGATGAAACCGAGGATTAATCATAAATAAAATCTTGACAGTTACCCTTCTGTAGTTGTATAATTTATAACATATAAAATTTTAATATCTTAATTCAATGAAGGGGATTAGTAAAGACAATCCATTTTTTCAGAGAGTCGGTGGTCGCTGGAAACCGATAAAAGATTTTCTTGAATCCACCCCAGAGATGCTGATGAAGAATCAAGCCGGCTGAACCCGATATGTTTATTTAAAGAGGGCTGTGAAATAATTTTTCATAGCCAAAAAGGGTGGCAACACGGATATGAACCCCGTCCCTTGCAGTATGAAGGGATGGGGCTTGTTATATATAATATTAAAATTGTTAAAGGAGGAGAATACGTGAGAGAATTTTATTTACGCTTACCGGGTCCAACAGAAATCCCCGAAGAAGTACTATTAAAAATGGCCAGGCCAATTATTGGTCATAGAACCAATGAATTTCAACAATTGTTTCTTGCAGTCACAGAGGAAACAAAAAAGGTTTTTAAAACCAAAAATGATGTACTGATTTTTCTAGGTTCAGGGACTGGCGGTATGGAAGCAGCAGTTGTTAACTTATTTTCTCCTGGAGATACGATACTACTTATAAGTATTGGTGTTTTTGGGGATAGGTTTGGTGAAATAGCTGAGAGCTTTGGTTTAAATGTCGAAAAGCTTTGTTTCCCTTGGGGCAAAACTTATGATCCAGAAATAGTAAAAAAAGCGATCTATAATGATAAAGAAGGCAAAATAAAAGGTGTCTTAGTTACCCATAACGAAACTTCTACAGGAGTATTAAACGATCTAGTTCCTATTAAAGAAATACTAAAAGATCATCAAGAAATTTTATTAGTAGTAGATGCTATAAGTTCTCTAGGGGCGATTGACTTAAAAACTGATGAGCTGGGTATCGATGTGGCGATAACCAGTTCTCAGAAAGCCTTAATGATTCCTCCAGGGTTAACCTTAATTAGTGTTAGCGATAAAGCTTGGGAAGCAGTTGAAAAATCTAAGACTAATAAGTTTTATTGGGATTTTAAAAAGGCATCAGCGAATCTTAAAAAAGGGAGTACTCCTTATACCCCTGCAGTCTCTTTAATCTTTGGGCTAAGAGAATCTATGAAATTGATTCATAAAGAGGGTTTGGAAAACGTATTTGAAAGACATATCCTTTTAAGCAGGGCATTTAGAGAAGGTATAAAAGCAATGGGTTTAACGCTTTTTGCCGATGAACAATATGCATCTCCAACAGTAACTTCGGTTAGAATGCCTGATGCTGTCGATCCTAGTAAGTTGAGAAAGATTCTTGAGAACGAATATAGAGTTTTTGTTGCCGGTGGGCAACAAAAATTAAAGGACACTATAATACGTGTAGGTCATATGGGGTATATTGATAAATTTGACATTATCAATACGTTATGGGCATTAGGTATGTCATTAGACAAGTTAGGTTGTGAGGTTGATACTTTATCTGGTATAGACAAAGCACAAGAAGTGTTTAAGGAGGTCTAACATGAGAATACTTGTAAGTGATCCGATTGCGAGTGAAGGTGTTGATATTTTAAAAGAAGAATTTCAGGTTGACGTAAAGACCGGACTTACCGAAGATGAACTAGTTTATATCATAGAAGATTATGATGCATTAATAGTAAGAAGCAGTACAAAAGTAACAAAAAGAATCATAGAAAACGCAAACAGACTTAAAGTAATTGGTAGAGCTGGTGTAGGAGTTGATAATATTGATGTAGAAGCAGCTACTTTTAAGGGTATTCTTGTTGTTAATGCTCCTGAAGGGAATACTATTGCAGCTGCAGAACACACTATGGCAATGATGTTGTCATTATCCCGAAAGATACCACAGGCTACGATGTCGCTTAAGAGAGGGCATTGGGACAAAAAGGCATTTATGGGTGTTGAAGTAAAAGGAAAAACACTAGGTATCATTGGTTTAGGAAGAATAGGTAGGGAAGTAGGAAAAAGGGCAAGGGCATTTCATATGAATGTAATATCATATGATCCATATATTTCCCAAGAAAATATTCATAAAGATGAGATAAAAATGGTAGATTTAGATACCCTGTTAAGGAATTCAGATTTCATCACTTTACATGCTCCACTAACATCAAGTACTAATCATATAATTGGTGAAAAAGAGTTTAAGATTTTAAAAAAAGGAGTTCGTATTATTAACTGTGCAAGGGGTGGATTAATTGACGAAAACGCTCTTTATAATTCAATAATTGAGGGGCGAGTAGCAGGAGCATCTCTTGATGTATTTGAAAAAGAACCAGCAACAAATAATAAATTGTTAAAACTCGATCAAGTAATAGCAACTCCGCATTTAGGAGCTTCTACTGAAGAAGCACAAATAAATGTTTCAATTGACATAGCTAATGATGTAATAAGAGCCTTAAATAATAAAACGGTAAGAAATGCTGTAAATATGATGTCAATAAAACCTGAAGAATGGGCCAAAATACATCATTACGTGTTGCTTGCTGAAAAACTTGGTAAGTTTTACTCTCAGTTCAGGGATGGTAGAGTGCGTAGAATTGAAATGGGGTATAGTGGTGGCATAACAGAATTAAATACATCAATATTAACTGCATCGGCATTAAAAGGTTTATTAAATGTTATCTTACAAGAACCTGTGAATTTGGTAAATGCTCTAGTTGTAACAAAAGAAAGAAAAATAGAAATAGTTGAGACAAAAAAAAGAGATGTAGAAGATTATAGTAATTTGATCACCTTAAAAGTAATCAGTGATAATTATGAATGCCTAGTAGGGGGAACAGTATTTGGTAAAAATGACCAGAGAATAGTAATGATCAATAAATACAAAATAGACCTGATTCCAGAAGGCAATATTATTCTTATCTCACATAGAGATAAACCGGGCATGATTGGCTCTGTAGGTACTATATTAGGGAGAAATGATATAAATATTGCTACAATGCAGGTCGGACGTATGAGCCCCCGAGGTGAAGCAATAATGGCATTAACTGTAGATGAATATGTGAATCCGCAAATAATTAAAGAAATCGCCGATACCGAAGGTATAGAGGAAGTTAAATTTATTGTTTTTTAAAACAGCATGTTAAAGATAACGGTTAAAAGGTCGAGCAGGGCTGAATAAAAATATCAGCTCCTGCTCGATTTGAATATTTTAGTGATCTCTGCAGTAATTGTTGGTAGTAACGAAACAGCTATAACAATTAGCAAATGATGTAAATTTAAAGGGACAGTCTTAAATATTGAGTTAAATGTAGGGATATATATAACTATTAACATCATTATAAAAGAGAACAAAGAACCAAATACCAAGTAAGTATTAGAAAACAAGCCAATCTTAAATAATAAAGTGTTTTCAGAACGAACAGTTTGTGCTCTAAATAATTCACTTGTTATTAAAGCTGTAAAAGCTATAGTTCTTGCCAAAATCAAATCTCCCGTACTATTTAAAAAGTATATAAATAAACCAAGGACACTAATTGTTATAGCTATACTTTGGGTTGATATTGTCTGTATCATAGTTTTATTAAGAATAGGTTCTTTCGGATCCCTTGGATGCTTGTTCATGATTCCCTTTTCACCTTTTTCCACACCTAATGCTAGTGCAGGAAATGCGTCAGTTACTAAATTTATCCACAAAATCTGAATAGGTATAAGCGGAAGGGGTTTATTTAATAACATTGCAAAAAGTAGTATAAGGATTTCTGCAATGTTACATGAAAGTAGGAAATTAATAAACTTTCTTATATTACTATATATTATTCTTCCTTCTTCTATTGCAGCAATGATACTTGCAAAATTATCATCAGTTAAAATTAGTTCTGAAGCTTCTTTGGCTACATCAGTTCCTGTTATACCCATAGCTATTCCAATATCTGCATTTTTAAGGGCTGGGGCATCATTCACCCCATCACCTGTCATTGCAACTATTTCTCCTCTTCTCTTTAAAGCTTCTACAATCTTGAATTTGTGTTGAGGAGAAACTCGAGCAAAAACATTTACTTTTTCAATTACTTCAAATATTTCTTCACTATTCATTTCTTCCAACTCTTTACCTGTAACAGCAATGATATCGCCATCTGCAATATTTAGCTCTTTTGCTATTGCTATAGCTGTATCTTTATAATCACCTGTTATCATAATCGGTTTTATACCGGCTTGTTTGCATGTTTCAATAGCCTTGATAGCTTCTTCTCTTGGAGGGTCAATCATTCCCATTAACCCGGTAAAAATCAAATTATTTTCTATGTTATCAGGTGTAATGGTTTCGGGTAGAAATTCAAGTTCTTTATAAGCAAAACCTAAAACTCGTAAAGCTTTGTTTGCCATATTTCTATTATTTTCAAGAATTATATTTCTCTTTTCATCAGTAAGAGCAATAACATTCCCATTTTCTAATAGATAATTACAGCAGTTTAATAGAATGTCCGGTGCGCCCTTTACAAAAACAAAATATTTATTTGATGCTTTGTCATGATGGATAGTTGTCATCCTTTTTCTATCTGAATCAAAAGGGATTTCTCCAATTCTAGGGAGGCTGGCAATAAGTTCATCCTTCCGTAAGCCTGCTTTATGAGCTGCAACAACAAGAGCACCTTCAGTAGGGTCCCCTATGATTTTCCATGATGTTTCATCCTTGTCTTTAACCAAAATTGAATCATTACAAAGGGCACCGATCTTTAAAATGTGAAATAAGTCTAATACTGAAGCAGGATCAGTTTCAATCATTTCGTTGTTACCGTTAATAAATTCTCCATATGGGTTATAGCCTTGCCCTTTAACATTATAAATTTTATTTCCAACATATATAGTAGTTACCGTCATCTCATTCTGAGTAAGTGTACCTGTCTTATCAGAGCAAATTACTGTAGTGCTTCCAAGCGTTTCAACGGCATGCAGCTTTTTGACTATTGAGTTTCTTTTAGCCATTCTTTGCATGCCTAATGCTAATACTATTGTAACGATTGCAGGGAGACCTTCAGGTATAGCTGCAACTGCTAGACTAACAGAAGTCATAAACATCTCTGTATATGGTATACCTCTAAAGACACCCAGAGCGAATATTACAGCTACTATTATGAGACAAACAATTCCCAACCCTTTTCCAAATTGAGACAGTTTTTTTTGAAGAGGAGTTTCTTCTTCTTCCAAGGTTTCGAGCATTTGTGCAATTAAACCTATTTCAGTATCAATTCCGGTTGATGTAACAATTCCTTTTCCTCTGCCATAAGTTATAATCGTGCCCATAAATGCGCAGTTAGCTCGTTCTCCCAGGGCTATATCTCCATCATACACAGTTAACGAGTCTTTTTCTACAGGGACTGATTCTCCCGTTAGAGAAGATTCATCTATCTTTAAATTTACACTTTCAAAAAGTCTTAAATCGGCCGGTACATAGTTGCCTGCTTCTAGGAAAACAATATCTCCAGGTACAAGCTCACGAGAAGGAATTTTTTGAATGGTACCTTCCCTTATAACAGAAGTTTTAGGTGTAGCAAGTTTTTGTAATGCTTCAAGAGCTTTACTGGCTCGATATTCTTGTATAACACCTAAAATTGCATTAATGATTATTATACTTAGAATCACTATAAAATCAGTAACTTCACCAAGAGCGAGAGATATTATACAGGCTATAATTAAAATAATTACTAAAAAGTCTTTAAACTGGTTGATAAACCTTTGGAAAATAGTTACAGGTTTCTTTTCTTTCAATTCATTAAAACCATATTTCTGATGTCTGTCTTTAATTTCTGATGAGGTTAAACCTTCTGCAATATTTGTATTTAATTTTTCTTCGGCTTGCTGTGGACTTAAGCAATACCACTTTACTTCAGATCCCATAAATATACCTCCAAACTAAATATAGTATTTGTATTATTTATAT
Source organism: Thermoanaerobacterales bacterium (assembly GCA_012839065.1). Taxonomy (GTDB): domain Bacteria; phylum Bacillota; class Thermosediminibacteria; order Koleobacterales; family Koleobacteraceae; genus DUOC01. The sequence continues at coordinate 11,682 of DUOC01000058.1, forward strand.
AATAAATTAGGAATAAAAAAAACCATTAACAA
>DUOC01000059.1 GCA_012839065.1 Thermoanaerobacterales bacterium
TATTGTTTCCTATCCTATACAATCCCCTGAAGAAAAAATCAGCCACTACTGCAGTAAAAGTAGAGCAAAAAGTAGCAAAAATAATAAGCCCGATCACTTCAGTAGGGCTTTCAGACCCGCTTGCAGCCCGGAGACCTATTATAGTAGTAGGTATCAAAGTAACACTTGAAGTATTTATTGCCAAAAACGTACACATAGCCTCGGTTGCTGTTTCAGGATCATCATTCAGCTTCTGAAGTTCAGCCATAGCCTTTAACCCGAACGGAGTCGCAGCATTACCAAAACCCAGAATATTCGCCCCTATATTCATAAGCATCGCCCCCATCGCAGGATGCCCTTCAGGCACAGACGGAAACAAAAACCTGACAAAAGGATAAATAGCCCTGCTTAAAACCTTTATCAGCCCTGATTTCTCAGCGATCCTCGCAACTCCAATCCAAAGGCATATCATCCCTGTAAGAGTAATAACCCTTTCAACAGCCGATGAAGCCGAAACCATCGCAGCTTGTGTTACAGAATCAATATTTCCGTTTAAAGCCGAATATATGATCCCGGACAAAACAAGGAAAGCAAAGATAACATTCATATTATAGTCCCCTTTCAATCATGGACAATGATCATAGAACCCCTCGGCACATTGTCATAAACCCAGATAGCATCCTCATCTAGGAGCCTTATACATCCATGGCTCGCATGTGTCCCTAATTTCTCAAGCTCTTCCGGGATAATATTCCCTTCCTCATCCCTTGGCATTGAATGTAAAAAATATGATTCATAAACCCTAACCCAGTAGAGACCGCCCTGACCAAACCGGGGCGTAAAAAAACTTTCACCTCTATCACCTGCAGCAAAAATACCCTTAGGGGTCTCATATTCCCCGCCGGGAATTCCCCCTGAAGCAAGCATAACCCTGACAATTTTCTTCCCCTTATAAACAATTACCCGATTCATATCACTCAAATCTATTTCAATCCACATCTCATCTCCCAAATCAGCGGTTTTAAAAGAAAAATTTACTACCTCCTTATTTCTCCCCGTATATATTTGAGCCTTCACATCATACCATGTGTCAGGCATAAAAACCCTTCTCGGCTTAAAAATAACAGCAGTTTCTTCAACTCTCGTTTCACCGGGCATTCCCGTAATCATAACAGAAGCCCTTTCAACTCTATCCTTTGCATAGATAATTATTTCGCTGTATAAAGGGATATCAACAGAGCCGTGGGCAGGCACTGTCTCAACTATAGACCCCGGCGTAAAAACGTAGACAGCCCCCTTCCAAAACAGCGAAATAACTGCGGCAATTGCTAAAACAACTGTAAACCCCCATTTTCCCTTGAATTTCATTATTATGCCCCCTATACCAATCTCTAAATTATTTATATTAAACGGGCATAATTAATATAACTAAATAAAAAAACCGGAAAAGCATCTGCTATCCGGTTTACTTTACAGTTCTCTTTTTTTATCAAACGAACGAGACAATAAAAACGCAAAAACATTTACAATAGCTAAAAGCAAGTAAATATTAGCCACAGCCTTTGCTTCAGGCTGATGATGCCCTATAGCCAGATATCTATCAGTCCTGGTTTTTAAAATAACCCCTGTAATAGTAGAACCAAAAACAGATCCCAAATATCTAAACATATTGTAAAGCCCTATAGCACTTCCCACCTTTTCATTAGGTGTTGAACTGGTTGACGCTGTAGCAAGGGGCGATGCACAGAAACCACAGCCGAAACCAAATAGGCTTGTAACTGCAGCAATATAAAAAATCGAAGTGCCTTCACCTATTATTGACAGGGCTAACATAGAAACTATCACAGAAACAAGTCCAATACTAACAGGATACCTTGTCCCATATTTATCTACCATTTTCCCGGCAAAAGGTGATGATATAGAAGTAACAGCCGGTTGAAATAGTATTATGAACCCGGCAGTAGTAGGATTGATACCTGCAATCCTTAAAAGATAAAGGGGGAGCAGTATCGATGAACTGATCTGTGTAAACATCTGTACAAAACTGACCATCACGATAGATAAAAAAACTCTGTCAGCAATAAGAGATAAATCCACCAAGGGGCTTAAAACCCTCTGCTCCCAATAAATAAAAATAACAAGGGCAGCAATATGTATCACCAAGAATAAAACCATAGGATAATTGAGCCACCCGATATTTTTTCCTAATGTTAAAAACAAGAGAAGTGCAGTTAAGCTGACAGTCAAAAAAACTGCACCTAAAACATCTAACCCATTCTCCAACGGGGGTATATTAGCCTTAGGAATGATATTAAACGCAAAAAAAAGCACAGTTAGCCCTGCAAACACGCCTACAAGAAAAATTGTATTCCAACCGCCAAGGGCAATCAAAAATCCGCCTATAGTCGGTCCAATGGCAGCTCCAACCCCTATAGAAGCCCCCCAAAACCCTACAGCCTGACCCTTTTTTTCATCAGGGAAGGTATTTGCAATAATCGCAAGTGACATAGGGGTAAACGAAGCAGACCCCGAAGCTTGAACCAACCTTGAGAAAATCAAGAACCCGAAACTATTAGAAAGATAGCAGAGTAGAGAACCTGCAGTAAATAAAGAGACACCTACAAGGAACATCTGCCTGTGTCCAAACATATCCCCTAACCTTCCATATATAGGCATAAAAACAGTGTAGCCTAAAAGATAAATTGTAACGACCCATGTAACCTTATCTACATCTGTATTCAAACTTTCCATTATAGTATTTAGAGCAACATTTACCATACCGCTATTGATCTGACTCAAAACAACACTTGACAAAAGAGCACATAAAATCAAGCCTAAAGAACTGCTTTTCCCTTTTGACATTACAACTTCCCCCAATAACCTTAATATTTCGTAACAGAACAGCTGCTACTAGAACCACTAATTATTATATATATAAACAAATATTTCAGCAAACAACAAATTAAAAAAAACTTACTACAAACATCTCGATTCTCTTGACTTTAAAATATGGTTTGATAGAATAAAAATTGGTTTTATATAGTTTGTTTCTATAAAATCATCAACTTTCTTACCAAAACAAGGGAGGTCTTTTTAACAATGTCGACAAAATATATCTTCGTTACAGGAGGAGTAGTATCTTCCCTAGGTAAAGGCATCACAGCCGCATCTATCGGACGCCTTTTAAAAAGCCGCGGCTTAAAAGTAACCATGCAAAAATTCGATCCATATATAAATGTTGACCCCGGAACAATGAGCCCTTATCAGCACGGCGAAGTATTTGTTACAGAAGACGGGGCTGAAACAGACTTGGATCTTGGTCATTATGAACGATTTATAGATGTCAACTTAAGCAAAAACAGCAATGTAACTACCGGCAAAATATATTCCAATGTAATCAAAAAAGAACGCAGAGGCGAATTCAAAGGGAGCACAATCCAAGTAATACCGCATATTACAAACACCATCAAAGAATGTCTCACAAGGGTATCAAAAGAATCCGGATCAGATATCGTAATAACAGAGATAGGCGGCACAGTAGGCGACATAGAAAGCCTTCCGTTCCTTGAGGCAATCCGCCAGATGAGAAGTGATGTAGGCAGAGAAAACGTTCTGTATATACATGTTACATTAGTCCCATACCTTGAAATGGCGGGAGAACTGAAGACAAAACCCACCCAACACAGCGTAAAAGAGCTGAGAAGCATCGGCATCCAACCTGATATAATAGTTACAAGGTCATCAAAACCGATCCCTCCAGAACTGAAAGATAAAATCGCCCTATTCTGTGATATAGACAGAGAGGCAGTTATTGATAACTATAATGTAGACACAATCTACGAAGTTCCTCTTATCCTTAAAGAACAAAAAGTAGATGAAATAATAATCAGCCGACTGGGTCTAGAAAAAGGTGCACCGGACCTTAAAGAATGGGAAGAAATGATCAGAAAAATCAAGAACCCTCAAGGCACATTAAAAATAGCAATAGTAGGCAAATATATCCAGCTTAGGGACGCATATATAAGTGTAGCAGAAGCACTCACCCACGGCGGAATAGCTGCAGATCAAAAAATAGACATAAAATGGGTAAGTGCAGAAGACTTAGAAAAAGGAGACGGCATCGACAAATACCTTTCAGATGTCCATGGGATAGTAGTGCCCGGCGGATTTGGAGAAAGAGGGATCAAAGGCAAAATAGAAACTGCCTGCTATGCACGAACAAATAATATTCCATTTCTCGGGCTCTGTCTCGGAATGCAGTGTGCCGTAATCGAATTTGCACGCAATGTTTGCCGGCTTAATGACGCTTACAGTACTGAATTCAAAACAGATGTAAACCATCCTGTAATACATAAGTGGCAAAAAGAAGATAAAATGCGCCTCGGAAGCTACCCTTGCAGCATAAAACGAGGGACACTTCTCTATGAAGCATATGGTACTGATACAGTTAACGAGCGGCATCGGCACAAATACCAATTAAACAGCCAATACAGAGAACTTCTAACAGCCAACGGTATGGTCATAAGTGCCACATCACCGGATAACTCATTAGTAGAAGCAATAGAACTAAAAGACCATCCTTGGTTTGTCGGGACACAGTTCCACCCCGAATACAAATCAAGGCCAAACAGACCGCATCCCTTATTCAGGGATTTCATAAAAGCGGCTTTAAAATATAGAGATTCATAAAATAAAAAGGAGTCAATCAGGGCTCCTTTTTAAATCGTCAAAATCTCCCTTCTGTAATACAGCCGGATAACAAACTACAGTAACAATCTCGAACAACTATAATGACAATACCAAAAGCAAAGATTTCACACATAAGCAGCTGCGTCCTCACATAAATTGACAGCACAAAAACATTGCAGGAATACAATCCGCAATATAGAATTAATATAAGAGGAAACAGCACGAACTCCCACCTAATTATAATAATATAAAATTAATAAATCACCGCAATATCCTGCAAAAACAAAAAAATTGCAGGTTCTCACTATTATATTCTCACTATTATAAAGGAGGACTCATATATTGATAATAAAAGAAATAGAATCAGAAGACAGAGAACTATTCAACAAATTCATGTCAACAGGACCAAAATCCCACGTCTTACAATCATATGAATGGGGAGAACTTAAACAATTCACGGGCTGGGAACCAATACGTCTGCTTGTAGAAGATAACGGCAAAATAAGAGCCGGAATCTCCATATTAAAGAGATCTATCCCAATCCCCGGAAAATCCATATACTACGCCCCAAGAGGCCCTGTAGCTGACTTCAACGACACAGAAGCATTAGACTTCCTCCTCAAAAAAATAAAACAACGTGCACATAAAGACAGCGCCATATTCTTGAAAATCGATCCGGACATACCCATAGCCGAAAAAGACCCGGCAGAAACATACCTAAAAAGCAGAGGATTTGTCACAGCAACTGAAGGGCTTAACTTCGAAGGAGTCCAACCACGGTTTGTATTCCGCCTGTCATTAGAAAAACCGCTGGAAGAAATATTGATGGACTTCCACAGCAAAACTCGCTACAATATCCGCCTTGCAGACAGAAAAGGTGTAAAAATAAAAGAAGACTGCACCAAAAAAGACCTGGAAGATTTCTATCAAATTCTACTCGTAACAAGCGAAAGAGACGAATTCCTAGTCAGAAACTATAGCTATTATGAACAACTTTGGGATAAACTTGTAGAAAGAGGTCTGGCAAAACTCTTCATGGCAGAATACAACGGCATGCCTATAGCAGGCACCATCGCTTTTATCTTTGGATCCAAAGCATGGTATATATATGGAGCTTCCAGCAACGAATACAGAAACGTAATGCCCAACTATGCCCTTCAGTGGCGCATGATCGAATGGGCAAAACAAAACGGCTGCACCATGTATGACTTCCGCGGAGTCTCCGGCGACCTGAATCCTGACAATCCGCTCTACGGGCTGTACAGATTCAAGAAAGGATTCAACGGCGAATTCACCGAATTCATTGGCGAATATGACCTTCCATTCTCCAAAATACTGTATATGCTTTGGGATAAAGGAGTGCCGTTTTATAGAAACATCAGAAGGAACATAGTAAATTTAAAAAGGAAGCTCAAGTAAACCCTACACGGAGGTGAAATAAATGGGAAACGATCCGCACAAAATTCCCATTGAACAGCTTAGACAAACCTGTCCGACAGAACTCTTTGACTTCAAAACAACTGAAGAAGTCTCTCCGCTAATCGGCATAATCGGTCAGGAAAGAGCAATGCGGGCAGTAGAATTCGGTCTCAATGTCAAAAGCAAAGGCTACAACATCTACATTTCAGGGCACCCCGGCACAGGCAGAGCCAGTTATGCAAGATCCATTATCGAAAAAAAATCAGCAGAAGGCCCCTGCCCGGATGACTGGTGCTATATATATAATTTCAGACAGCCGGAAAATCCCACAGCCATAAACTTACCTGCAGGAACAGGCAGAGTATTTGTCAAAGACATGGAGAACTTAATAGAAGAATTAAAACAAGATATACCTAAAGTCTTTGACAGTGAAGAATATGATAAAAGCAAAGCAAAAATAATGGAAAATTACCAGCGAGACAGTGCCAGGTACCTGGACGAACTGGAACAATACGCAAAAACAGAAGGATTCCTGCTTAAAAGAACAGGCAAAGGATTAGTAACAGTGCCTGTATATGAAGGCAAGCCACTAGACACAAGCGAATATGCCAATCTTCCTGAAGAAACAAAAAAATCAATAGGCATGAAAATATTAAATATAGAGACTCGAATGGACGAGACGATGAGGAAGATAAAAGCATTGGAACGTGAAGCACGGAAACAGCTGCAAACCACAGAAAAAGAATTTGGGCTTTCAGCCATAAAACCAAGCATCGAAACACTTAAACATAAATATAAAGACTACCCGGAAGTAGTCAGCTACTTGGACGAAGTCCAAAAAGACATCCTCAAAAACATAAACATATTTTTACCTAAAGAAGAAAAAGAAATCCCTATAACCGCACTACAGCCGGTAGAGGAGAATTTTTTCATAAGATATAAAGTAAACTTGTTCACAGACAACAGCGAAACACAGGGCGCTCCGGTTATCTGGGAAACAAACCCGACATACTACAACCTGTTCGGCAAAATAGAAGGAAGGAGCCAATTCGGTGCAGTAACAACTGATTTCACAATGATAAAAAGGGGCTCTATACACAAAGCAAATGGCGGCTATCTGATCATACAGACCGATGACATACTAAAAGATGCATTAGCCTGGGACACACTAAAAAGAACCCTGGAGAACGAAGAAGCCGTCGTGGAGAACATAGGAGAACGCTACAGAACTATGCCAACCGTAACCCTCAAACCAAAACCCATACCTGTTAAAGTAAAAGTCATCCTAATTGGAAGCACATCAGTATATCAACTGCTGTACACATATGATAAAGACTTCCGCCAACTGTTTAAAATCAAAGCTCAATTCGACTCAACCATGGAAAGATCGGAAGAGAACATAAAAAAATATGCAGAATTCATCAGTGCCGCATGTATAAGGGAAGGGCTAAAACACTTTAATACTGAAGCAGTGGCTGAAGTAGTGGAATACAGCTGCCGCCTTGCAGAAGAAAAAGGAAAACTTTCGACCCGCTTCAACGAAATCGTAGAAATCCTGTATGAAGCAAGCACATGGGCACAGCTTGATAACAGCCCGTATGTAACAGCAGCCCATGTAGAAAAGGCAATACACGAAAAGATCCTGCGCTCAAACCTGCCCGAAGAAAAAGTGCAGGAATACATTGATAAAGGAGACATCCTTGTAGATACAGAAGGCGAAACCATAGGGCAGGTAAACGGGCTTTCCGTAGTAAATGTTGGTGATTATGCTTTTGGTCAGCCATCAAGGATAACAGCCCGCACATTTCTTGGCGAAAAAGGCATCATAAACATAGAACGAGAAGTAGAAATGAGCGGCAGCATCCACGATAAAGGAGTCCTTATCCTATCAGGATACCTTGGCGGGAAATACGCTGTCAACAAGCCCCTGACCCTTTCAGGGAGCATCTGCTTTGAACAGAACTATGGGGGGGTAGACGGAGACAGCGCTACATGTGCCGAACTCATCGCACTCCTTTCCGCTATTGCAGAAATCCCCATAAAGCAAAGCCTTGCAATAACAGGCTCATTAAACCAAAGGGGCGAAGTGCAACCGATAGGAGGAGCGAACCAAAAGATAGAAGGATTTTATAAAACATGCAAACAAAAAGGGCTCACAGGCAGCCAAGGGGTCATAATCCCACATCAAAACATCAAAAACTTAATGCTTTCAAACGAAGTCATAGAAAGTGTTCAAGGAGGCAAATTCCACATATATGCAATAAAAACCATAGATGACGCAATTGAGCTGATGACCGGCATGCCCGCTGAAGAGTTTCATCAAAAAGTAGACCAAAGCCTGGAAGAATTCGCCCGCATAGCCGAAGAATTCTCGCCCCTAAAATAAAAATGGTATTTCAGTACAGCCTTACATATTATAAAGTAAGCATCAAGTTCAAAGGCACTATATTAGATACCATATAAAACACATCATACACCATGATTGAGGCAACTTGTGGTTTTCGCTGTTTGACATTATTACTCTTCCGCTAATATTAAACAGCGATACCACAATGTTGCCTTCAA
>DUOC01000060.1 GCA_012839065.1 Thermoanaerobacterales bacterium
AAATAATTGGAGAAAAAAAACTTACGATACTTAAGACTAAAAGCGATTTTATTGAAGTATTGGATGTAATTAATTTAGGGTTCAACCAAAGACTTTACTTACTTAAAGTTGCAAATCAAGTGGTTTTATTAGGGGTCAGCGACAAAAATATTAGTTACCTTTTAAGATTAGAAGAAGACATTGAAAAAATAAAAGACCACAAACAGAATCAAGAAAATAACAGCCCACATATAAGAAACTTTAAAGATGTTTTTGATGATATTGTTAAAACAATGAATTTAAAGCCAGGCGGAAATGGACAGCTATCAATCAAAGATCTTTTATATAAAATTAAAAATTTAAAAAAAGGTGTAAGGGGAAATATGGGAGAGGATGAAGTTGGGGAAAAAGAGAATGATTAATAAAGATATACTTTTTATAGTTTTGTTAATATTTTTTGTTTTTTCAATACCGCAGAATGCTCATGCTAAGGCTATCCCTTTACCTAATCTAAATATAGACATTGGTACATCTGAAGACCCTGAAGATGTAGTATCTAGCATTCAAATATTGCTTCTGCTAACTATTTTAGCACTTGCTCCTGCGATACTAATAACGATGACTTCCTTTACTAGAATTGCAGTGGTGCTGTCATTTATGCGGAATGCTCTTGCTACACAGCAAACACCTCCTAATCAAGTTTTGATAAGTCTAGCGTTATTTCTAACATTATTTATAATGCTGCCTGTTTTCACCCAAATAAATGAACAATCTGTACAACCATATTTAGCGGGAGATATTAGTCAAGAAGATGCCCTAAAAAATGCTTTAGCACCTTTACGGAGTTTTATGTTAAGACAGACTCGTGAAAAAGACCTTGCTCTTTTTATCAATTATGCAGATATTGATGTTATAGAGTCTTATGATGATATACCTACAAGCGTTATAATTCCTTCTTTTATAATAAGCGAATTAAAAACAGCTTTCCAAATAGGTTTTGTGCTTTTTATACCTTTTTTAGTTATCGATATGATTGTTGCTTGCACTTTAATGGCAATGGGTATGCTAATGCTTCCACCTGTTATGATTTCTCTACCATTCAAACTGCTCCTTTTTATAATGGTAGATGGATGGAATCTGCTAGCAAACTCAATAATATTAAGTTTCAAGTAACTGATGAGGTGGTAAAATGACGGAGGAAATAGTAATAGCTCTTGCACAAAGAGCACTGTTAACTGTGTTAATGGTATCAGTGCCTATGCTAGGTTCTGGTTTAATAGTTGGATTGGTTGTTAGTATTTTGCAAGCAACTACACAAATTCAGGAGCAAACATTGACTTTTGTGCCAAAAATAATTGCAGTATTAGGTTCTATCATAATATTTGGCTCATGGATACTGAGTACCATGATTCAGTTTACCTACAATCTTTATAGTAATATAAATTCTTTTATATATTAGATAGAACAAGGGATGTTGATCTGGGAGAGGAGCATATGGATTTTTTTGAATTTATTATTCAGGAGATTGAACTAATACTTATTATTTTTGTGAGGCTAACTGGTTTTTTCGTAATAGATCCTGTTTTTGCCAGAAAAAATTTTCCTACCATAGCAAAAATATCTTTAGCTTTTGTGATTGCTTTAATAATATTCCCTGTTATAGATATAAATACTGAAGTACCGTTCCAATCGATTCCATATGTTTTTCTTATAATCAAAGAATTTTTTATAGGCTTTATTATAGGCTTTTGCGCATTTCTTATGTTTTCTTCTATATATGTTGCGGGTCAAATTATTGATATGGAAATAGGTTTCGGACTTGTTAATATATTAGACCCGCAAATAAATGTACAAGTACCAATTATGGGGAATTTTCAATATATATTGACGCTGCTTATATTTTTAACGACTAACGGACACCATCATATGTTAAGTGCAGTAATTAAAAGCTATGAGATGCTTCCAATAGGGGAAGCAGTACTTACAGAGCCATTTTTTAATAATGTAGTTAAAATGTTTAGCAATATGTTTGTTATTGCATTTAAAATAAGTCTGCCGATTATAGGGGCAATATTACTTACTGATATTGCTTTAGCATTAATCTCAAGGACTATTCCACAAATGAATATATTTATTATTGGTATTCCTATAAAGATAGTAGTAGGGATTTTTGTGCTAGTTTTTTATATACCTATGTACCTTGTAATATTAGATGTCATGTTTAACGGAATATATAATGATGTTTTTACATTCCTTAAGGTGATGGCACCATGAAGGATTTGCGATTCAATATAGATTTGCAACTGTTTGCAGAAGAAAAGACGGAGAAAGCTACACCGCGGCGTAGACAGGAAGCCCGGCGGAAAGGACAAGTAGTAAAAAGCAGAGAGTTTAATTCAGCAGTAATACTCTTAGCTATATTATTAGTATTAAAATATACGCTATATAATAAAATAATTAATTATTCTATTTTTATGGAATCTTTCCTTTCTGATTATATAATAAAATCGGATTTGTACAGTTTAACCAATTTGGCTGTTTTAAATCGCAATTTATTATTAACTATATCCGGATTTTTATTGCCTATATTGGGCACTGCAGTAATTATCAGCATTATAATTAACTATATTCAGGTAGGATCTTTATTTATTACCGAACCGATTAAAATAAAACTTGAGCGGTTGAACCCAATAGAAGGTTTCAAGAGGCTTTTCTCTAAAAGGGCTATTGTTGAACTGCTAAAAAGCGTAATAAAGGTTTCGATAGTTGTTTACGTAGTATATGTGAGTATTAAAAAAAGATTAACGTTTATTCCTCTTTTAACGGATATGGATATTATAGAAGCGGTAAAGTATATAGGTGATGCAATTTTCGATGCTTCTATAAAAGTAGGAACAGCATTACTAGTGCTGTCTATAGCTGATTATATGTATCAAAGGCGTGAGCATGAACGTAGTTTAATGATGTCTAAAGAAGATATAAAGGAAGAGTTCAAACAAACTGAAGGTAATCCGCTGATAAAATCAAGGATAAGACAAATGCAAAGACAAGTTATGATGAGAAGGATGATGCAGGCAATACCCGAAGCTGATGTTGTAATAACTAACCCCTACCATTTAGCAGTTGCAATAAAATATGATAGTAAAAAACACTCTGCACCCGTAGTTGTTGCAAAGGGTGCAAATTTAATAGCTGAAAAGATTAAAGAAATTGCTATGATTAACAAAGTAGAAATTGTAGAAAATAAACCACTGGCTCAGCTGCTGTATAAAAGTGTAGAAATAGGTGAAATGGTTCCTGAAGAGCTTTATCAGGCAGTAGCAGAGGTTCTAGCTTTTGTATATAGCTTAAAACAAAGGAGGGAATTTATACATTGAAATATGGAGATATTATTGTAGTATTTGCAGTAATTGCTATCGTTGTAATGATGGTTATCCCTATGCCTACTTTCCTCCTTGATATATTTTTGACCTTTAATATTACCTTATCTTTAATTGTTTTATTAGTAACTATGTATATACTTGAACCTTTACAATTTTCTATCTTTCCTTCCCTGCTGTTACTTTCAACTTTGTTTCGCCTTGCATTAAATGTATCATCAACAAGGTTGATTTTACTAGAAGGCTATGCAGGTGATATTATTAAGGCTTTTGGTGATTTTGTTGTTGGGAGTAATGTATTAGTAGGATTTGTAATTTTTCTTATCCTTGTGGTTATTCAATTTGTAGTTATTACAAAAGGAGCGGAAAGGGTTGCAGAAGTAGCTGCTAGGTTTACTCTTGACAGTATGCCAGGCAAACAAATGAGTATTGATGCGGATTTGAATGCTGGGTTGATTTCAGAATCCGAAGCCAAAAAAAGAAGGTTAGATATACAAAGGGAAGCAGATTTTTATGGTGCTATGGATGGCGCCAGTAAATTTGTTAAAGGTGATGCCATTGCAGCAATAATAATTACAGCAATCAATATAGTAGGTGGCTTGATAACAGGGATGGTATTTGAAAAAATGGATTTTTCTAGTGCTTTGTCTCATTATGTGCTGCTTACCGTTGGGGATGGTCTGGTAAGTCAAATACCGGCATTGTTGATTTCGACAGCAACGGGAATAATTGTAACCAGGGCAGCTTCAAAATCAAATCTCGGGGAAGATCTTATAAACCAGCTTCTCTCCCATCCTAAGATATTATTGATTGCCTCTGCTGCTCTTGCTCTTTTAGGTATAGTACCCGGTCTCCCTGTAATTCCTTTTTTCATCTTATCGGCTTTAACAGGGTTTAGTGGATATTCTATGTATAAAGCAGGGCGTCAAGAAAAACAAGAGATAGATGAAGAAATTATTAAAGAGACAGAATACCTTAAAAGCCCTGAGAGTATAGTCTCCTTGCTACAAGTTGATCCTATTGAATTGGAATTTGGGTATAGTATTATACCCCTAGCAGATGTTAATCAGGGAGGGGATCTGCTAGATAGAATTATTATGATTAGAAGACAATATGCTCTTGAAATGGGGACAATAGTTCCTACAGTGCGACTAAGAGATAATATTCAATTGAAACCTAATGAATATGTTATAAAAATAAAAGGCGTGGAAGCTGCTAGAGGAGAGTTGTATTTGGATCATTATCTTGCAATGAACCCGGGTATGGTTGAAGAAGAAATTGATGGGATTAAAACTGTAGAACCAGCATTTGGATTGCCTGCAATTTGGATAGCTAAAGCGGAAAAAGATAGAGCTGAAATGTTAGGTTATACGGTGGTTGATCCTCCTTCGGTTATAGTGACACATTTAACAGAAATTATTAAAAAATATTCCCATGAACTTTTAGGCAGACAAGAGGTTAAAATCCTTATTGATAATATAAAAGAAACCCATCCTGCTTTAATAGAAGAACTAGTTCCTAAGGTTCTATCTGTTGGAGAAATACAAAAAGTATTAGCCAATCTTTTAAGGGAAGGGTTGCCAATAAGGGACTTAATAACAATTTTTGAAACTCTGGCTGATTTTGGAGAAACAATAAAGGATACAGATATATTAACTGAATATGTAAGACAAGCACTAAGCCGCACAATAACGAGTAAATATTCTGTTGATAATAAGTTAAAAGTAATTGTATTAGATCCTCATCTTGAAGAAATAATAAGAAATTCTATAAATCAAACAGAACATGGCACATATATTTCATTAGATCCAGACACGGCACAAGAGATATATACTGCATTATCTAAAGAAATAAGAAAATTTGATTCAATAAATCAAGAACCTATAGTATTAACTTCTCCTGTTGTAAGATTATATTTCAAAAAGTTGATTGAACATTCTTTTCAGAATGTTGTGGTATTATCCTTTAATGAGATTGAACCTACAACAGAGGTTCAGTCTGTCGGGATGGTGAGTGTTAAATGAGGATAAAAAGGTATGTTGCAGAAGATATGGCCAAAGCAATGGCTTTAATTAAACAGGATATGGGTAATGATGCAATTATTTTGAGCACTAAAAACGTTAAAAAGGGCGGATTTTTAGGTTTTTTTTCAAGAAAAATGATAGAAGTTACTGCTGCAAGTGATTTAAATAATGAATATTTAACCAATGCCGACAATACAAAGATATATGATAAAAAAGGTAAAAAAAATGATGGTATTGAAGAATTAAAACAGGAAATGTACGAAATTAAAAAAATGATAAGCAACTTTTCGAATCCTTTGGATTCAGTTAATTGTAATAAAAGTTTCAAT
>DUOC01000061.1 GCA_012839065.1 Thermoanaerobacterales bacterium
ATTGAATTCGCCACACCCATCTCTATTCCTTTTGCAAGCCTTTTTGTATTTGTAACAAACAGATCATCGCCTACTATCTGTATCCTTTTACCTAATCTATTTGTAAACAGTTTCCAACCTTCCCAATCGTCTTCATAAAGCCCGTCTTCTATTGAAATTATAGGATATCTATCTGTCAATTTTTCATAGTAGTCAATCATTTCTTCTGTAGTTTTTTCCAATCCCTCTCCAAACAGATGGTAGCTATTTTCCTTAAACAGTTCAGTTGCTGCTACATCCAATGCAAGAAAAACATCTTCTCCAGGGTTATAGCCTGCTTTTATTATTGCTTCTATAATTATCTCCAATGCCGCTTCATTAGAACTCAGATTTGGTGCAAAACCCCCTTCATCCCCAACAGAAGTATTGAACCCTTTGCTCTTAAGAACTTTTTTTAGGGTATGAAATACCTCGGTACCTATTCTGATAGACTCTGAGCAAGTTTCTGCACCTAAGGGAACTATCATGAATTCCTGTATATCTATATTATTATCCGCATGTTTACCGCCATTTAGAATGTTCATAAAGGGAACAGGCAGTTCACAAGCATTTACTCCCCCGATATACCTATAAAGGGGAATGCCTAAAGCCTTTGCGGCAGCCTTCGCACATGCAAGAGATACACCGAGTATGGCATTTGCTCCCAATTTGTTCTTATTAGGGGTTCCATCCAGATCTATCAGTGTTTGATCAATAAATATCTGATCAAATACATCTATACCTATTATTTCCGGGGCAATAATCGAATTCACATTTTCGACGGCTTGTAGAACACCCTTCCCTAAATACCTTTCTTCGTCACCGTCTCTTAATTCAACAGCTTCAAAAGCCCCTGTTGAGGCACCGGAAGGGATTAATGCTCTGCCTACTTCTCCATGCTCAAGTATTACATCAACTTCAACAGTAGGATTTCCTCTGGAATCGAGCAATTCTCTTGCATAGACATCTATTATAGTTGTCATTTTAAACTTACCCCTTTCAATTAATTTAAATTCCATATGAAATACTGAAATAACGTATTTATATAATTAATGAGCTGCCCGTCATTTCTTCAGGCTTCTCTATAGCAAATATATCCAGAATGGTTGGCGCAATATCTGCCAAAATTCCTCCCTCTCTCAACCTGCAATCCTTAAGCTTACGACTTACAAGAATAAAAGGGACTTTATTAGATGAATGGGCAGTATACGGCTCCCCTGTTTCATAGTATGCCATTTGTTCACAATTCCCGTGATCAGATACAATAATTGCAGTTCCATTTTGTTCATCAATTGCAGTAATAACTTTATTTAAGCAATCATCAACAAATTCTACAGCCTTAACAGCTGCTTCATAATTTCCTGTATGCCCGACCATATCAGGATTTGCATAGTTCAAAACAATAAAATCATATTCTTTATTATTTATCTTTTCTATAACCGTTTCAGTAACCTCATATGCGCTCATTTCCGGTTTTAAATCATATGTAGGCACCTTAGGAGACGGTATAAGGATCCTGTCTTCACCGGGGAAAGGCTTTTCTTCACCTCCATTAAAAAAATAGGTTA
>DUOC01000062.1 GCA_012839065.1 Thermoanaerobacterales bacterium
GTAATAGCACATAGTTTGATGGAGGCAACTTGTGGGTATCCCTGCTTTGACATTATTGCTGTTCCGCTAATGTTACTGGTTGAGCTTACAAAGCTAATCGTTGGAAATCTTCCTCCTGTGCTTGTGTGTGAACCCGTACTGTAAAGTTGTAAGGACATCATTCTATACAATCTGATCGATAGAATCTCCCATTAGGAAGATTTAGATTAGCGCAGTAAGCGAAACCTAGTAACATCGGAAGAGGAATCCGTCAAAGCAGGGATACCCACAAGGTGCCGACAACCACTAGCCCTGCTAACACAGATGCCCACAAGGTCGCCGACAAACCACTAGCCCTTCGAACAAGGATACCACAGAATTGCTCTAATATAATATTCTATTATATTCATTACATCCCTTTATTTTTTCTAATTACTTTCCCGGGAAATAATCCTAAATGTTCACCATGTTCCAAGACCACAGTGCCGTTAACTATAACATAACAAACCCCTTCTGCATAGCAGTGCGGATCACTATAATCAGCTGTATCTATAACCTTCTCCTGGTCAAAAATCGTTATATCAGCCCAATTCCCTACCTTCAAAACCCCTCTATCTGCAAGCCCAAGACGCCATGCCGGAAACCAAGTCATCTTCCTTACCGCTTCTTCCAGAAAAAAGAGCCTTTTCTCTCTTACATACATCCCCAATACCCTTGCAAAAGTGCCATAGCTTCTTGGATGGGGCTTACCCCTGCCCATTACACCATAAGGAGCACGAGCACTTCCATCTGACCCGATCATAGTCAGACAGTGCTTCAGAACAAATTGAATATCATCTTCATACATACCGAAACACACCTTATCAACCTTATCCTGTTCCTCAATTATCAAATCAAAAGCCGCCTCACAAGGGTCTTTAGAAAGGATAATACCTATCTCTTGAAGATTTTTCCCTTCAAATCCCTTATTCTTTTCACTTGCCGTAAAAGAAATATATATATCAGACCAGCTGCCCAACCTATTCTGCAGTATCGTCGTTTCTTTTACCATTTGAGCTCGTATTTCAGGATCTTTAAGTTTTTCAAGAAGTTCTGAAATATCCCCCGTTCTAAACCTGTCAGGAATAATTGATGACAGGTTTGTAGAAGTAGCGGTATAGGGATACAGATCGCAGGTAATATCAATGCCTTTTCCCCTGGCATCTTCCATTAACCTTAAAGTATCCTTCACCTTGCCTCTATTGAGTTTCCCAATTGCTTTGTGATGTGAAATATGCACGGGAACCCCCGCTTCCTGCCCAATCCTTAACGCTTCATTGACAGCTTCTATAAGATATTCCCCTTCATCCCTCAAATGAGTAGCATAAAAGCAGCCATTAGCTGCCGCAACCCTTGCAAGAAAAACAATCTCTTCAGTATCTGCATAAGAACCCGGAGGATAGATCAACCCTGTAGAAAGCCCAAACGCCCCCTGTTTTAATGACATATCCAGTATTTTACCCATCTGATCCAATTCCTGCGAAGAAGGTTTTGCTTTTTTATATCCCATCACATTTTCCCTTATAGAACCGTGCCCGATTAAGCCTGCATAATTAACCGAAATCCCTTTTCCCCCCATAAACCTCATAAACTCATCATATGTCTCCCAATCAGCTCTCAGCCCATAATCATCCCACAGCTCTTTTCTTAACCTGTTCTTCGCCTGTCCAAATACAGGAGCAGGGGAGATCCCGCAATTCCCGCCTACTTCCAATGTCACACCCTGGTATATTTTGCTTTCAGATCTGGGGTTCACCAAAAGGGGTATATCTGAATGAGTATGAATATCGATAAAACCGGGGCAGACTATATTACCATCGGCATCAATAATGCGCCTTGCCCCTTCCCCTGTATGGCGCGAAATTTTTATTATCCTTCCATCATTAATATAAACATCCCCATAAAACCATGGAGTCCCCGTACCATCTATAATCCTTCCGTTTTTAATTATAATATCATACATTTAAACAATCTCCCTCCCAACAGTGCAGCACATCCTCCATCTATTTTCTATTATATGATTCCAGAAACCAGTTATTATCCAGGGAACAATTCCTGGGTCATTCCGCTCGTATAGCATACTAATATGCGGAACTTTATTGTATAATAATCGTAGGGGCAGACCTGTGTGTCTGCCCGCAAGATAAAGATAATTTAAAAATAAATGGTGATCATATGGATAAATTACCACATAGAAAGAACATTAGATTAAAGTATTATGATTACTCACAAGAAGGATATTATTTCATCACGATATGTACCCAAGAAAAACAAAAACTTTTTGGTGAAATTATCAATCGTAAATTGATATTAAATGACAGGGGTAAAATGATAAAAAAGTGGATTTATCAGTTAGAGAATAAATTCCCCCACATTTTAATTGATAAATATATTATTATGCCTAATCATCTTCATTTTATAATAATTGTTGTATACCCCAATGATAATATACAAAAACATAGGCTAACAGTAACAGGCGGACACACAGGTCCGCCCCTACCACATATTATTCAATGGTTTAAAACCATGACAACCAATGATTATATAAAAGGTGTAAAAAATAAGATTTATCCTTCTTTCAAGAAGAGGATTTGGCAACGAAATTATTATGATAGAATCATTAGAAACGAAAAAGAATATCAAAAGATATATGAATACATAGAAACAAACCCATTAAAATGGGAAGAGGATAAATATTATGTATAACACATATGTAGGGGCAGACCTGTGTGTCTGCCCGCAAGATAAAGATAATTTAAAAATAAATGGTGATTATAAAGAAAAAAGGTAGTGCGGGAAACTGCTTCCCCGCACCACCTCTATTTCTCTCCACAGCGTTCCAAAAGAACCTCCCAACGCCTATCAACTTCAGCCTGTATCTCATCAATAATATATCTGTTCTCATCTCTAAAGAGATGTCTGAAACGCCCTTGAAGTTTAAGCCACTCCTCAACCGGAACATACTTCTTAGGCTTATAATTTAACTTCCACTCGCCATTCTCCACTTCATAAAGAGGCCAATACCTAGTCTCATAAGCCAGCTTCAAAATATCAGCAATATCAGGAGTATTATACCTCCAGCCCCTTGGACACGGAGCCATAACATTAATAAAAGCCGGTCCTTCTACTTCAAAAGCCTTTTTAGCCTTATTGTAGAGATCTCTCCAGTTATTAGGGGAAGCCTGAGCTGCATAGGGTATATTGTGTTCAGCCATAATAGCCGTAAGATCCTTCCTGAACTGCTGTTTGCCCGGAATAACCTTCCCTACGGGACTAGTCGTTGTATCTGCACCCCTGGGAGTAGCACTTGACCTTTGTATCCCGGTATTCATATATGCACCATTATCCAAGCACACATATACAATATTATGCCCCCGTTCCATAGCACCTGAAAGTGACTGCAGCCCTATATCATATGTTCCGCCGTCTCCCCCGAACGCAATAAACTTAAAATCATCCTTGATCTTACCTTGCTTCTTAAGGGATTTATATGCAGCCTCCACGCCGCTGATAGTCGCAGCAGCATTTTCAAATGCATTATGGATAAAAGAGCTCCTCCATGCCGTATACGGATAAATCGTTGTTGCCACCTCAAGACATCCCGTAGCACAACCTATAACCAAAGGATCTTCAGCAGCATTCAGAACCATCCTAACTGCAATTCCATGACCACAACCTGCACACAGCCTGTGACCACCTGTAAGAATCTGTTCCTTCTTCGACTGTTCTTTTAAAGTTGCCATTTTCCCACCTCCTATTCCCTTACACCGAGATAATTGACCAGCTTGTCATATTTACCTGTTTCTTTTATTTCCTCAAGATCATTAAAGACTTTCTCAATATGCGGCGGAACTATATCCCGACCGCCTAGCCCATAAATATAGTCCACAACCTTAATATCATTTTTCACATCAAATAACGCAGATCTTATAGGAGCAAATAAGGGACCGCCAAAATCCGAAAAAGACTCTGCCCTATCCATAACAGCCAATGCTTTTATATGCTTTAAGGCTTCAGCGATTTCTTTATGAGGGAACGGTCTGAATACCCTCAATTTCAAAAGCCCTGCCTTTTTGCCCTCTTCTCTCAGCTTATCAACCACATATTTCCCGGTTCCTGCTGCTGAGCTCATTACTACAATAGCTATTTCAGCATCATCAAGTTTGTATGATTCAAACAAACCATATTCCCTGCCGGACAGGTCCTTATACTCTTTTGCTACATCTAATATCACATCTTTAGCATTTTTCATAGCTTCTGCCTGCTGCCTCTTAACTTCAAAATAGAAATCAAAAAGTGCAAGGGGACCCATCGTAATCGGATTTTCAATATCTAATAAGTAATGATCGGGTTTATATGTACCTACAAAATCCTTTACCGACTCATCGTCCATTACCTCTAAATTCTCCAATCCGTGACTGATTATGAAACCATCCATCATTACCATAACAGGCAGTAAAACATCCGGATGTTCTGCTATCCTAACAGCCTGTATCATATTATCATATGCTTCCTGGGAATTCTCAGAGTATAACTGAATCCAACCCGAATCCCTGGCACCCATAGTATCACTGTGGTCGCAGTGGATATTAATAGGCGCACTCAATGCCCTGTTCACTACCGGCATAACTATAGGCAGCCTGTTAGATGCCGCAATATATACAACCTCCCACATAAGTGCAAGACCATTAGCTGAAGTTGCAGTCATTGCCCTCGCACCAGCTGCAGATGCCCCAACAGTTGCACTCATAGCACTATGCTCACTCTCAACGGTAACAAATTCCGTATCCACCTGCCCATTTGCAACAAACGAGGAAAAAAACTGTACGATTTCCGTTTGAGGGGTAATCGGATATGCCGCAACAACATCAGGGTTAATCTGTTTCATAGACAGTGCTACAGCTTCGTTCCCGGTTAAAGCAACTTTCTTATTCACCATCATTCCTCCCTTCCGATGTTTCCCCTTCATCAATAAAATCAATAGCATCAGAGGGACATACATTTACACATATGCCACAGCCTTTGCAGTGTTCATAATCAAATCTTCCAAACTTCCCGTCTTCGGCAATAACAGAGGAATCCGGACAGAACCTCCAGCATAACAAACAATGTATACATTTATCTTCAATCCATACAGGCTTCTTTGTCCGCCATCCCCCGGTTTCATAATACTCGGCATTCCCGGCTGTGGGAATAATCCCGGCTCTGGTAACGTTCCTCCAGCCTACATCAGGGGCAATCACTTTTTCATGTTTCTTGTTCATTCCCCTTTCACCTCCTGATATGCCCTTTCCATAGCTTTAATATTACCTTCTACAACCTCCGGTCTCGACTTAAACTTTTTCTCAAACTCTTCTTTCATAATTTTAAGAAAATCATCATAAGGAATAACTTCTGCAACTTTTATAAGGGCTCCCATTAACGGCGTATTCGGTATTACCCTTCCAATAGTCTCAAGAGAAATATTATTGGCATCTACAGTAAATACCCTTCCGCCTTTAAGATTCAACTTCTTCCTCATTACAGCCGGCGACTCTATCGTATTTATAATGAATATCCCATTTTCAGATACCCCGCTTGCAACATCAGTTGCCCTTATGAGAGTAGGGTCTAAAATAACAACAATATCAGGTTCCAAGATATTCGCATGTATCCTGATGGGCTTATCGCCTATCCTCGTATAAGCAGTTACCGGCGCACCCATCCTTTCAGGACCATATTCAGGAAACCCTTGGATATATTTTCCTACCCGTGAAGCTGCTTCAGCAAGTAAAATAGCAGCAGTCTTTGCACCCTGTCCGCCCCTGCCATGCCAGCGGATTTCTATAACATCGCTCATTTTAATCTGTTCCTCCCTTTCAAAAATTACTATCGTCAAAAACAAACCACCTCCATCATCTTTATTGAAACTGTTATAAGACAATTTCAAAAACATCCTTTGTATTATAACAGATATTGTTTTTCATATAATACAGTTTGGACCTAATTATATTGTATGCATCAAAATGATATAACAGTTGTTGATCTTAAATATAACAAAATGGAAAATATGAGTCAATATTCAAAATTTTATGATTCGGACACATCAACTTCTTCACCTTTAGTCACTATTTTTAATTGTTCCATAGTTATAGGAAGAGAAGAAAAAGGTGTTCCTGCAGCTGCATACACAACATCAAATCTATTTAAGCTGGAATCCAAATATATTTCCACAGGATTTTGTAAGGCAAATGGACAGACTCCCCCTATAGGATAACCTGTAACCTCTTCCACCTCTTTAGGCTTTGCCAGCTTAGGCTTTGTTTTAAAAATCTTCTTAAATTTTTTATCGTTAATCTTAACATCTCCGGCTGAAAGTATCATTATGTATCTCCCATCTTTAAGCCTGAACAAAAGAGATTTCGCAATCTGTCCTACCTCCAGGCCGAGGGTTTCAGCAGCCTTTTCCGCAGTACTCGTATCGCCTTCATGGCTGACCACTTTCAGCCCCAGCCCGAACTGATCAACATAATCCTGAACCCTCTTCAAGTTGTCCATTATTAAACCCTCCTTAAAATTTTACATAGCAGTAGAAAATTGTTACGCTTATCTGATAATACTATATTATACCTTGTATTATAGCTAAAGGCAAAAAAAATACAGCACTTCAAATGCTGTAGTATTTTAACTGACACCTAATACATATTTAAGAGCTATCAAAAGAACCACCCCCGGAACCCCGAGTATTCCGGCAACCAAAGCAGTAACAGGATTAATAGCAATAGCAAACCCGAAAGCTTCCCCGACAATATTTATTAACCACAGGAGCAGTCCCCCTACGAGCCCGTTAATAAGCAGCCTGAAAACAAACTTTAACGGAACAAACAGGATTCTTCCAACTATATAAAGGATTATTATCCCAAAAGCAAAAGCCAATATTACAGGAATGTCCAAGCCGGCCATTTGAATCCCCCCTCTGTTTAAATATATATATTCAAAGCCCCTTATAAGAATTCCACCTTTACCCCTTCTTGTCTTGCTTTTTTTAGGAGATACATATATTTTCTCTGAGCAGCCTCCATCAAATACACTGCATGATCTATAAGGTCAGGATCCGTAACAGACTCAAAATATTTCTTAGCTGTCAGCCATTCTTGTCTGGCAGCTTCTACAGCATCTATCAAATCATTATATGGCGGATCTTTAATCACATTATTATCATCATTTATTATGATTTTAGATGCAACATTTGACGTAACACCACTCAAATAATTTAACACCTCGGAAGTAACATCCCTTATATGGCTAAATACCACATAAAGGCGCTCCCGATAATTGATGTCTGACATTTTCTCATCCCCTGTTTTTGTCCAAAGTATATCCATTTTCAGGGGATTTTATACAGTTAACTCTGCCGATACCCTAATGCTTTATAAATAACTATAATTGTAGATGTCCACAGAATACCTGCAAACCAACCCGCCAAAACATCACTCATATAATGGACACCGAGATATACCCTGCTGAATCCTACAAGTACAGAAAAAACCAAGATCGATATACTTAAAAATATACGTGCCCTTTTGCCCTTTAAAAAGATTAATATATAATACACAAGCAAAATAGAAAAACCCATAAAAATCATAGCATGCCCGCTCGGGAAACTATATCCCATAGCTTCTGTCATTTCGAAACCGATAGGCCTCTGCCTTTTAAAAACCTGTTTCAATAATATATTAAATACCCATAACCCCGAGTTGTTAACCAGTAAAAGCAGTCCTTCCTTCCCCTTCTTAATATATATCATAAAAACAACACTTGCAAAAGTAATAACCATCATTGGGATAGTATTGCCTGCCATGGTTATTACTTTAAAAACATTGTCAAGGATAGGACCCTTTAAATTTTGCACACTGCTCATAATAAGCGTATCAAACTGCCAATTGCCCCTTGTCAGATAATCTTCAATAAGTTCTAATAAAATAAAAAGTGAAATAAAAGATGTAAAAATACTTATAAAAAAATATAAAGCCGCTTCATCATATTTCCTATACTTCACCGTAAACATATACAGTTTATCAAACCAGCTTCGGATATAGGCCATTACACCAGTCCCTTTAACCCTCCTTGCATTCTTCAATCTTTTCCAAATATAATAGATTATCACAAACGATACCGTAATTATGATCGTAAAAACCTCAAAATAATTTTCAATATAATATTTTGCAGCATCACCAACAAAAAATATAAACAATCCTTCCAAGAAAAATCTCGCACCCCTGCCAAGCAAAGATGCCATTATAAGCGTAAATACCCTTACATTAAAAGCACCTGCCGAAATTGTAAAGGCCTTATATGGAATAGGAGTAAAGCCCGCTACCGCAATAGACCAGCCCCCATACTTTTTAAAATAATCCTCTACCTTATTAATTGTCTCTTCCTTGAAAAATCTCCTTAAAATCGGTTTGCCGAGCTTACGACCGATAATATGCCCGAAAATACCCCCAAATACTGATGAAATAGTTGTAACTAGGGCATATAATAACGCAAGTCTCCTGTTCATAAATGCCATGGGGATAAGCAGTACATCAGGAGGTATAGGGAAAAAAGACGATTCAGCAAAAGATACGGCAGCAAGCCCGACAACCCCATAAGCCCTAACGAATTCGATAAAGTTGGCTAGAAAATCACTCAAAAAGAACACTCCTTCAGCACCAAACAGCAATTAATATTTCATATCATTTATTATAACATTATGCATAACGAACACAACCTAAAACATAAAAAGACGCTAAAACTTAAGCGCCTCAATAACCCAGAGTATCTTTGTCTGATACGAAAGGTTCCTTTTTGTATTATTCTCCCTTAAGTTCGTCTAAATGCCAAGGTAAAATATATTCTATGTTAAATGTAGTTTCTATCTTTATAACTCCAGTTTTTAAAAAACTCATCCTCCTTAATTATCGACTCATAAGGTGGTAATATAAAGTCAATAATTATCTTAACTACACCAGTGAAATCGAGTTCATATTTTAATATTTTTTTACAAAAGTTATCCCATCTCTTTTTAATTTCTTCATCTTTAGCTAGTCTTGCAATTACAGCAATAGAATCTTTTTCATATGGTGTTCCTCGGTTAGATAATGTTTCATAAATTGCTTCTTGAAGTTTTCTTCCATCAAAGTCAAATGTTGTTGCTAAGTAGTATATATCATAAAAATCCTTCATTCGACCTGTAGCTTCCATTAAAGATATAATAACATCTAATTTTTCTGCCACTGTAGATTCTAAAGAATAGGTCAAAACTAAAGGTTTTTCAAAGTCTGAAAGAAGTACAGGAAGTGTTCTTTCTACTGGTGAAGGTACGATAATATCTCCAACTCCAAAATCTATACTAAAAGGTGTCTTTGTCCTTCCAATAGTGCCAGTAAGATTAACTCTAATACCATGATATTTTTTAATCTCACTAATCAGCTCTAAACCTCTAATTTGAAACTCTACAAAATCATTTTTGCTAGGTAAAGAAATAACTTCTCTAACAAGCTTTTCTATAGCATCTAAATCATTTGAATAATCCTTTAAAAGGTAGTCTGCATCAACTGTTGGCCTTGTAGTAAATCCACTAATGGAGTATAACAGAAAACCACCTTTTAGAATTAGATTTTCTTTATAGTTAGACCTAGATAACCTTCTGATAAATTCCTCTTGGCAAAATAGGTTTAGTAGTTGTTGTAATGGAATCCCCTGTTTTTTTGCTTTATTTTTTAACTTTGCTAAAACTGATGCTGCTATATCGGACATTACAACCACACTCCTATATACGTCTGTACTTTATTTTTAATATTGAATATTTCAGCATATTCAAATAGGTTCCTTGCATTTTTCTTTGAATCTTTAACATAATACTTTATTGCACTAGCAAATACTTCTCCCTCAAGTTTCTTTTCATATCGAAGAACGTCGCATATAGTACGATCCCTGTCATATATTCTAACCTCTACACCATCTACTTGTATTATATCTATGCCAATCTCTATAAACTTGGGCTCTAAATAATAGGGTTTTATTAATGGATAATCAAGATTATACTGTGTTGTTTTACTATACCTATTCACTGCTATTTGCATAGCTAGAGGTATTCTATCTGTATATCCATAATAAAAAAGTGCACTTTCTAGAAAAATTACAGCTTTAGGAAATAACTTTGCTATAATAACTTCTTCTTTTGGGATATATCCTGTCAGCTCATAAAATCCACGTTTTATTTTTGAAATGACACCGTCTTCTGTCAATTTCTTTATTTGACGACTGGAAATACCCAAATTGTTAAGCTCTGATGTCTTGAGAACTCCTCCATATTTAATAAATTCATTTTTCATTATATCAATCATTCTTGCACCTCACGGCCTGCTTTTGTTTTTAAATGCAGTCTTTTAAGTGCATTTTATCATAATGTTATTTTGAATACAAGAGTTTTATTCTCTTCCCAGATAGCTCCAGCCTCATAATCTTTCTTTTTTTGCAATCAATCAGCATATAGATTAAAAGGTTACAATATATGGAACAACAAAATGGAGAATACTATTCTCTAACAGCAATTTTTTTCTTCCTCAAATTTGTTTCATGTAGAGGTTTTGCTTATAATAATCTTCCCGTCTTCAAACCATAAAACATCACAACCCAGATTTTCAGAAACAAACCTTAACGGTATCATAGTCCTATCATTAATAATCTGTGCAGGCTCAATAAGTGTCACATTTTCACCGTTAACTAATGCATTGTTAGAATCAATAGTTAAAATAATGCTTGTCCCATCTTTAACAACTTCAACCTGTTTTGTATCAGAAAACCATCTGATTTCAGCACCGAATAAATCTAAAACCCCTCTAACAGGAATTAAAGTAGTACTATTTGCACGATAAGGAGCAGCATCTAAAACACCGGGTTCAGTAACCCCGTTTTTAATAATATAGATATTGGTTTCGCCTGTATATAAAACAACAGTCGTGTATGTATATTCTTCAACAGGATCCTCTGAAGGAATAGGGATTCCTCCATTCAGATAACCCTCATATGACGAAAATTCGATGTCATTAAGTGCTTGTCCGCCGTTATCAACATAATCCTGATAATCCTTATAAAGGTCACAATTAAACATAACAACAGGCAGCTTTTCAACTGGGGACTCCGTCTTAGCAGTCAGAAGGCTTTTCCCATCAACCAAAACCTGTTTAGCATAACCATTATTATTAATATCGCTTAAAAAATCAAACAACCGATAATTATCAAAAGCAAAATGGGTAAAAGATTCAAAACAGCTCAGATAATAATCTCTAAACTCCGTATCCTGCCAAGGCGCACCATTTATGTACAAAAGCTCCATGTTGGGATAATTGTCTCGAATCCCATCCAAAATAACCCTTACCCCTTCTATAATCCTCCTGTTAAAATATGCCTCAGGTGTATATTCATATTGAAAATCAGGTGAAACCAGATACATAGAGCTGGCATTACAAACCCTGATCTTATCAAACTCCCGCCAAATAATTACATAATTATCATAAGGCCGTCCATTAACCGTAACCTCACTATAATCATCATTAAAGTACCAATCGGTATATAGAAGTGTCCCTCCCTGTGCAAAAACAGCAGCACAAGATATCATACATAACAATATAAAAGCGGACACACTCTTTACTTTTTTATTCATATTATCACCTGCCGGTATTATAGTGTTTCTTAAGGATTGTGTAAAAGTTTAAACTTTATTATTCAAAATATTATTCGGTATACTTTGTAAGTACTTTTCGCAATTCTCTCCAAGTAAATCTCAATTGGGGTAAAGATACTGTCTTTTCATTTAAAAGATTGTAATTGTGATTAGCATCCATATATGAAGGGAAATATTCTATAGCGGATTCCAACTTGTTTTTCGCTAGTTTTTTATCTCCATTAAATAAATACAATGCTCCCAGATTGTTTAAAGCTGCACCGTGGTCGGGCTTTAAGTTTATCGTCTTTTTAAAGTACTCTAAAGCTGTTTCGACATTTTTATGTTTCAAATAATATAAACCTAAATAAAAATACAAGTTATAGAAACTATAGCCTTGTTCCAATAAATTATTCAACTCCAAAAATCCTTCTTTCCAGTACCCAAGCCTAAATAATATAGAAACATAATCTGCAGTATTCTCTTCTACACCTAATTCCCTTTTATAAACAGCATCCCTTATATAACCGGTGCTATATTGTTTTAATATGGTCTTCTCAGCATCTAACATTTTAACAACATTAGATGACATATTTGTATCGTGCCTCCTAATCCTAATCAAGGGTTTGTCCACATATGCAAATCCTCCAAGACAAGCTAATTTAAGCCATAAATCCCAATCCTCAGAATATCGAATTTTTTCATTAAATCCACCAGACTTAATAAAAAAATCCTTTCCCGCTAAAACCCCAGATGTAGATATGATATAATTTCTTACAAATTCATATCCTAAAGTTTCCTCCGGTTTTACTTGTATCCCGCTTACTATCTCACTTATTTGATTATCTTTTTCATCAATTTGGATATAAGCACTATAACATAGTATATATTTATCTTCTTTCTCATAGTTTAATTGATCTAATCTGTACTGATACTCTTCTATCAGCACAGGTTCAGCAATATCGTCTGAATCCATAAATAGAATATAGTCTCCCCTTGAATTATGAACTCCAAAATTTCTTGCATAAGATGCTCCTTTATTCTCTGCCAAATCTATTACTTTAATCAAATCCCTATATTCTTTTTCGGTTTCCCTTAGAATTTCTAATGTATTGTCAGAACTGGCATCATTTATTAATATTATCTCTATAGGTTTAATGGTTTGATTTATTAAACTTTCAATAGTTTTTGATACGTATTTTTCACAATTGTAGCAAGGGATTACACAACTTATCTCTTTATCTGTCATAAAAACAATCCTTTCAACAAATCATTAATTCATCAATCAACTTCCACACTCTCTTACTAGAATTAGCATCTTTATAATGGTGAACTATATTGCAAATAGCTTCTCTTTCCTTTTTATAGTAATTATCATCATTTAGACATTTTGTAATCTCTTCTGTCAATTGTTCCAAATTATAACATTTTGGTCCTGGAGCCCAGAAATCATAAGGTTCCACTAAAAATCCTCTATCTTTTTCATACTCCTCCAAATCTAATGGTGTAAATATTATTGGTCTATCCAAAAGTAAGTAATCAAAATAAATTGATGAATAATCTGTAATTAATAAATCAGCAGCATTTATAACTTCGTATAAATCTAAATTAGCCTCCATAAGTTTTGTATCTTCTAAAGCATAGATATTCTTTAGCCTTGCGTTTTTTATACAGTCAGTAGCCTGATCAACATGGAGTGGATGAAACTTTATAATTAAAACTAAATTTTGCTTCCCTAAATATGTGTCAAACTTTTCATTGTTAAAATCCTTAATATCCAATATATTAAATTGTTCTTTTATACCATTCTTTTGTCCATATAAAGTTTCCCTAAAAGTAGGCATATAAAAAATTATCTTTTTGTTACTTGCTTTTTTACCAATCAATTCAAAAAATTCAGCTTTACTATTATTCTTAAGCAATAAATCATTTCTTGGCACACCCGTTACTACATATTTACTTCCATCAATGCCAAAACAGGCATTCATAAGTGTGCTATATGTTTGAGAATAGGATACTATTAAATCTGATTTATCCCATTGTATATTATTTTTAGCTTTAATATCACTGGAGTAATTTGCCATATATGATAAAGTTTTTAATGGAAAGCCGTGCCATAATTGTATATTCAATTGGGTATCACTGAAAAAATTACTATGAGTATGTACGACTAATTTACTTTCAAATAAATCTAAATAATAATTATTATTCCTATTCCTTTCATTTATTAGAACTACTTCATATTTACTCTTGAATTCATCCGGCATCATCTTATATAATGCATAAGTATTAGAACCTGAGTTGTTGCTCATAATTAACGCAATCTTATTGTTCTTCCTATTAATATTATTTATCTCACTATAATCAAAATAATCTATTTTGTTTAAATCACCATTAAATACGCCGAATTTTTTAATCCCCATTTCCATTAATTGACTTGCAATAGCTGCATCATATTGACTCGTTATAATTATTTTACTATTGCCTTTTAAGGATAGTAGAATTTTTGGAGAAATAATTTCAACATTACATAACCTGCTTCCCCACTTTTGTTTATCATTATCTGTAAAATAAATAATATCGTATTTATCTCGTAATTTTTCATATGCTGTTTTACCCACTGAAGATGCACCAAATAAGATGATTTTATCCATTCCGATAACACCCACCCCACACTACTCCTCTTTACTACACA
>DUOC01000063.1 GCA_012839065.1 Thermoanaerobacterales bacterium
ATGTTAAAACTTAATTCCAAGGTATTGACGTTTCTTTAAAAGACTGATATAATTTTAACTTGTTGGGGCGAATAGCTCAGCTGGGAGAGCACCTGCCTTACAAGCAGGGGGTCACAGGTTCGAGCCCTGTTTCGCCCACCATTATTTTGTTAATCGACAAAATCAAATGCAATTTCTTATACAGTTTTTAAAAAAAGTGTTGAAAGAGACACTTTTTTTTAATTTTTATAGAAAACTTGTCCCAAAAAAATAAGAATATTGCTACTGTTTATGACAAAAAAGTCCACCCTATACCCATTAAAATGTGTATACAACACAAAACGGGTGGTGTTAATCAAATGGCAGAAAGAACCAGTGCGTTATTTTATCAAGAGGTTTTAAACAATAAAAAGATATTTAAAAATAGGACATTGATTGAGGGGTTAATTTTATCGGTAATAGGGTTTCTGCTTGCGAGAGTCAGTATTCTAGGTGGGCTATATCCTTTTGGCATAGCTTTTTTTGCAGCCACCTGCCGTTCAAGGAAACGTTTTTTAAGTGTGGGTATAGGCGTAATATTAGGTATCCTTCATGCAAATTTCGGGATAGAATCTTTAAGATATGTTCTTACAATATTATTATTTTCGTTTATCTATTTGTCTAGTATTAAAAATGAAAAATCGTTTTTGGATCCTAATATTATTATTTTTGGATCCAGTCTTTTTTCAAATCTGCTTTATGTCTGGATAAGAGGTTTTTTATTGTTCGATGTTATTATAGTATTTTTTGAGGCGTTTATCATATTAATATTATCACTTATGTTTAATTATACACTTCCATTTGAATTTGACGGAGACATAATAAGGGGGAACATATCATCAGATAAGATTATGGCAGCAGCTGTATTAGGTGGATTGATTATAGGGAGTCTGGGTAATCTCCAAGTGTTTGGCTTATCAGTTAGGATTGTGTTGGAGATTTTAATAATCTTTATAGCTGCTTATATAGGAGGAACAGGGCTGTCTTCTACCACCAGTGCGGTGCTCCCGATTATTTATTCATTTACTTCTGGCACATCTCCAATAATTATAGGGGTTTATGTTTTTGGCGGAGTTCTTTCAGGCTTATTTAAAGGTGTAGGGAAACTAGGTATTGCAGCAGGTTTTTTTATAGGGTCTGTTTTAATGAATTACTATATTAATAGTTATGCCTTTCCTTTTATTACACCGATTCACTATATTGCTGCTTTGGTGTTCTTTTTGCTGATACCAAATAAGACCTTAAACCTCTTTAAAATCAATTTGCTGGATGATATAAAAAACGGTTTAACTTTAGACGATATAAATAAGAGGCTTGTTGAGCTGACTTCAAAAAGGCTTAAAGACCTTTCCCAAGTGCTTAAACAGCTTTCCAATACTTTCAATACCGCCTCTCCAGATGAAATTACAGAAGATGACAATCTGGCTAAATTATATAACCAATTAACGTATCGAATATGCAGTAATTGTCACATGGCAAAAAACTGTTGGGAAAAGGATTTTTATAACACATATAAAGAGATTTTCAATCTGATTTTAATTATCGAAAACAAGGACAATCTGAGTGAAGAAAATATTCCGGCATTCTTTACTGATCACTGTTTAAAAACTCCGCAATTCATAGATACGATAAAGAGCTATATTGCTTCTTACAAAAAGAACTATTATTTGCAGAAACGTATGGCGGAAAGTAAAAAATTAGTGTCTGCTCAACTGGAAGGGCTATCTTTAATTGTAAAAGATTTAGCTGTTGAACTAAAGCCCGAGTTTAAGTTTAATAGGCAGATGGAAGATAGAATAAGGTTGCAGTTAGCTGATAGAGGAATAAGGGTAGATAGTTTATATGTTATGGATTATGGAAAGGGAAAAATGGAAGTCAGTATTGACAAAGGTTCTTGTTATGGTAAGAGATTCTGCAGTAGTGAGATACCTGCTGTTGTATCAGAGGTTTTAGGCAATAGGGTGATTGTAAAAACAACACAATGCACTCTAAGAGATGGCTGCAGCAGCTGCCAATTGCGTTTGATCCCAGCCGAATCTTATGAGGTTGCAGTTGGAACAGCAGCAGTTCCCAAAAGCCCGTCAAGTGTTTCAGGTGATACATATACATTCAACAAATTGGAGAATGGTAGATTTATGCTTGCAATAAGTGATGGAATGGGCACAGGAGAAATGGCGGCAGAAGAAAGCGATGCAGCATTGTCTCTGTTAGAACAGCTTTTAGGTGCAGGCTTTGATAATGAAACGGCTATAAAAACTATTAATTCTGCTTTAATTCTGCGTTCTGTTCAAGATACATTTTCCACTATTGATATGGCTCTTATTGATTTATACAGTGCAGAGTTAGATCTTATAAAAATAGGAGCCCCTGCTAGTTTTATTAAGAGAGGCAAAGATGTTGAGATATTAGAAGCATGTTCACTGCCTATTGGAATAATAGAAGATATTCAGCTGGAGAGCATAGAAAGGAAACTCCTTCCCGGTGATTTTATTATAATGGTTAGTGATGGATTGTTGGATGACCCTGATAAAGATGTTAAACAGGAGGAATGGCTGAAGGGTATAATCTCGAATATTGAAACACGAAATCCTCAGGAAATGGCAGACATAATATTAGAAACGGTAATAACAGCTAATAATCAATGTATAAGAGACGATATGACGGTAATGGTGGCTAAATTATGGGAAAGAAGGGATACGATTTAGGGAGAGTCCCTAGACGGGTCTTCGGTCTATGTAAAATAACAAGCATCGGAATTAATTTGTCCGATGCTTTTTGTATAAAATTTTTATACATGGAAAAAATATCTATATAATAAGGTTCTGGTGTAGAAACAATCCCTGTGTTGTTCTGCATGTTACATTTCATGTAATGTGTAGCCTGATGGTTTTGTGGGGAATGATGCCCCCAACGTTCCGTTCGGTTGCAATTGAGTACACAAATTGGGGACGGTTCCAAATTGTTCATGGCGGGTCTGTAATGCTCATTTTGTTGTTGGTGCTGTCTATGAATTTGTGTGACAAGTTTCACCGTCAAAGCAGGGATACCCACAAGGTTGCTGACAAACCACTAGCCCTGCGAACACAGATAGTACGTCCCTTAGTGTTTGTGCCGCATAATTCATATTATGTGTCATGAACTTTAGAATAACAGATATTGATTTTGGGAGAGGTTCCGTCATCTTTACCGACAGTAAAATTAATATTAAATTTGGAGGACAGATAAAAAATGGATAACGGTATGATTAACCAAATTATTTTAGTTACAGACGGTCAATCTAATATTGGTGGAGATCCTGCTCTAGCAGCTTATGAAGCGGCTTCACAAGGAATTATAGTTAATGCTATTGGAATTATAGACCCTAGTAGTGTAGGTATGCAGGAAATCAAAGATATAGCAAAGGCTGGAAATGGGCAGTATCAATTAGTACAGATAGAAGATTTAGCATCTTCTATGGTTTTGGTTACACATCAATCTGTTCAAGCAACCCTTGAACAGATTGTGAGTAGTCAGCTTAAACAATTAATAGGCAGTGAAGTAGGAGACATTTCACCTAAAAAAAGGGGTAAAGTATTCGAATTTATAGAGAGGCTGCAGGATGAAATAGCCCTTAAATGTTTAATTCTGACGGATACCAGCGGAAGCATGTCAAATAAGCTGCAGGCTGCCAGAGAAAGTATAATAAGTCTTTTTAAATCACTTGAAATAAGGTCAGGCAAAAATTTAATTGGGGTAATGTCATTTCCAAATGGAAGTAGTGGTTATACTAAAATTATATCACCTTTTACTGATAACTGCAGTGAACTTGAAGATGAGCTGCTTAAATTACAGCCATCAGGGAATACTCCTACAGCACCGGCTTTAAGGGCTGCAATATCTTATTTTTTACAAACAAAAGAAGATAATAATGGATTGTTGGAACAGTTTGTTGTATAAAGATATCCAGATGGTGAAAAGACTTGACAGTTCCTAAATTAACTGCGGGATACGAAGTTACAGGCCGGTGGAACAAGAAGAAATATGCAGTAATTTCTCAACTTGGGAAAGGGGGCACAGCACGGGTTTACCTTGCTTTAGATAAAGTATCGGGTAATAATGTTGCTTTAAAAATATCCGAAAATTTCAGCAGTCTAAATCGTGAGTACAATATAATGCGCCTTTTATCAGCGAATAAATTTTCTCCGCAAGTTTACGAAATTGATGACTGTAAAATTATGGGTAAGTTCTATAATTATATAGCAATGGAATACATACAAGGTACAACATTAAAGATGCTGATAAATCAGCCGATTGAACCAAAAACAGCCCTTTCTATAATAAAATTTATTGCTATAGCCCTCGGTATTCTTCATAAGAATGGGTATATTTACTGTGATTTGAAACCCGAAAATATTATTTACGATAAGAGAAAATCCAGAATCGTTTTGATAGATTTCGGCGGTGCAGTTAAAAAAGGCAGCTGTGTAGTAGAATATACTCCTGTTTTTGACAGAAGTTCGTGGGGAATCGGTACAAGACGGGCAGATGAAAGTTATGATATTTTTGCACTTTCTATGCTTTTAATGATATTATTAAAAGGGGAGCTATACAATCCATCAAAACAAGAATTTTATAAAATAATAAAGGAATCTGATGTTTTAAAAATGGAACCGATAAAAAAAGGGCTTCTAATGAAATATTCTAATATATGGGAATTCTATAGGGATATTAAATCTATGAAAAATACAGGTCTAAATAAGGAATATGATAAAATTTTAAACTCAATCCTTGTAATTGCAATTTCTATATTTTTAGGTATAATAATAGCAGCATATAAAATAATAGGCTTTTAAGAAGGAAAGCCTTTTTTTTTATAGAAATCTAATTTATTACACTTTTTATAAAGGTGAGATATAGTGATTCAAAAAGTATTAAATACTATAAAAAATTATAATATGATTGAAGAAGGAGACCGCGTGGTTGTAGGGGTATCAGGAGGTCCTGATTCGGTATGTCTTCTATCTGTATTAGATTATATTAGAAAGGATCTAAATATAAAATTATATATTGCCCATATAGAACATGGGTTCAGAGGGAAAGCTTCAATTGAAGATGCTGAGTTTGTTAAAGAGCTTGGACATCGACTGGGAATAGAAGTTTTTATTAAATATATAGATGTGCCTAAATTCATAGAAGAGTCAGGGCTTTCACCGGAAGAAGCAGCTAGAGAAGTAAGGTATGATTTCTATGATGAAGTGTTGACGAATGCAGATGCTAATAAGGTCGCACTAGGTCATAATCTGGATGACCAGACAGAAACCTTGCTTATGAGGCTTATAAGGGGGACAGGAACAAAAGGGCTTGGTGGGATCTCTCCGGTAAGAGAGGGTAAGTTTATTCGCCCCCTTATAGAAATTCCCCGTACAGAGATTATGGATTTTCTTAATAAAAACAACATTAATTACCGTATTGATAAGACCAACCTAGAAGATATCTATCATAGAAACAGTATACGTTTGAGCCTTATTCCCTTACTGGAGAAGGAATATAACCCGAACCTAAAGCAAACCCTTGCAAGGATGGCACACATTATCCGACAGGACAATCTTTATTTGGAAGAGCTGGCTGAAAAGGAATATAGAAAATGGTCGTCCAAAGGGCAGAAAGGAATTTTCTTAAGTGAGCAAAATATAAAACCTCTTCCGTTTCCTATTAAAACCAGGGTATTGCTAAAGGGGATAGAAGAATTTAAAGGGAGTACTAGGGATGTAGGATTAGGGCATATTTTAGATGTGATCAGCCTTTTAGAAGATGGGAAAGTGGGCGCATGTGTTATGCTGCCGGAAAAGATGGTGATAGAAAAAGTATATGAAGGTATTCATATTACTGATAAAGGAGGGATTTCCGAGAAATTTGTACCTTATGAATATACCCTTAAAATTCCCGGAAGTTGTTTTATTCCTGAAGCAGGCATAGAATTGACTGCAGAAGTTGTTTTACGTGATGAGTTCGAAGAGATACAAGGGAATCCGTTTATGGGGCAATTTGATTTCGATAAAATAAACGGAAATTTAAAGGTAAGAAACAAGAGACCGGGTGACAGATTCAAGCCATTAGGTTTGAAAGGGACTAAAAAACTTAAAGATTTTTTTATTGATGAGAAGGTTCCTATTTATATTAGAAACAAAACGCCTCTATTAGTATCAGGCAGTGATATTGTTTGGGTAGTCGGGTTTAGGATAAGTAATGACTATAAATTAGATAAAAACACCCAAAAAATACTAATTGTAAAAAAAGAAGGAAAAAGGGAGGAGTTTGAGAATGATCAGGGATGATATTGAACGAGTACTCATACCAAGCATCGAAATTAAAGCTAAAACTAAGGAACTTGGGAGGCGGATATCTGAAGATTTTAAAGGCAAAGATATTGTTTTAGTTGGGATTCTGAAAGGTGCTGTTGTATTTATGGCAGATCTTATGCGTGAAATTGATGCTCATGTAGACATAGATTTTATGGAAGTTTCAAGCTATGGTTCCTCTACTAAGTCATCAGGGGCGGTAAGGATCTTAAAGGATCTGGATTTAGATATAGAAGGGAAAAACGTTATAATAGTTGAAGATATTGTCGATTCGGGTTTGACCCTAAACTATCTTACAAAACTCCTTTCATCTAGGTGCCCTGCTTGTGTAAAGGTATGCGTTCTGTTAGATAAACCTGAACGTAGGGATGTGAAAGTCAAAATTGATTATGAAGGTTTTCGTATACCTAATGAATTTGTTGTAGGATATGGTCTTGATTATGATGGTAAATATAGGAACCTACCCGACATCTGCATATTAAGTCCTAGGATATACAAGGATTTATAAAGTGTTGTAATTTAAAAATTATTGTGTTAAAATAGCTAAAGGATATTTATCGATGGAACCGGGAAGGAGGGTTAATTCTTTTGAATAAGTTTTTTAGAAATATAAGTTTCTATCTTCTTATTTTTATTTTGGTGCTTTCTTTAATACAATGGTACTCTACCAAAGACATAAATACTATTAAGATAGATTATACTCAGCTTATTAAAGCTGTTAATGAAGGGCAGATTCCGGAAATGGTTATTGTAGGCAAAAGCATTAGCGGAGTGATGAAAAATGGCCAAAACTTTACAAGCTATATACCTGATGTAGGGCTATTTCTGGAAAGGATTGATGATAAGATCGAATCGGGTGCCATAAAAGTGGATATTCAACCACCACCTGAACCACCTTGGTGGGCTCAAATTCTCCCTTCAATTTTTTTGGTTTTACTCTTTGTTGGTGTATGGTTCTTTTTCATGCAGCAATCCCAAGGAGGAGGAAGCCGCGTTATGTCTTTCGGCAAAAGCAAGGCAAGGCTTTATACTGAAGAAAGGAAAAGGATTACATTTGATGATGTAGCAGGAGTAGATGAGGCAAAAGAAGAGCTTGCTGAAATTGTGGAATTCTTGAAACAACCAAAGAGGTTTATAGAATTAGGGGCAAGAATACCAAAAGGGGTACTTCTGGTAGGACCTCCAGGCACAGGTAAAACCCTTTTAGGCAGAGCTGTAGCAGGTGAGGCTGGGGTGCCGTTCTTTAGTATATCAGGTTCTGATTTTGTAGAGATGTTTGTGGGGGTAGGTGCAGCCCGTGTAAGGGATCTATTTGACCAAGCAAAGAAGAATTCACCGTGTATAGTTTTTATTGATGAAATTGATGCAGTTGGACGTCAGAGAGGTGCCGGATTAGGCGGAGGACATGATGAAAGGGAACAAACATTAAACCAACTGCTGGTTGAGATGGATGGATTTGGGATAAACGAGGGTATTATAATTTTAGCTGCAACAAACAGACCTGATATTTTAGATCCTGCACTACTGCGACCCGGCAGGTTTGACAGGCAAGTAGTTGTAGATCTACCTGATGTTAAAGGCAGAGAAGAAATCTTATCAGTCCATATCAAAAACAAACCCATTGACGAGAGTGTAGATCTTATGGTTTTAGCAAGAATGACTCCTGGGTTTACAGGTGCAGATCTTGAAAATTTAGTAAATGAGGCTGCTCTTTTATCGGCAAGGAGGAATAAAAAGAAAATCGAAATGGAAGAACTAGAAGAAGCGATAACCAGAGTAATTGCAGGTCCTGAGAGAAAAAGTAGGGTTATGAGTGAAAAAGAGAGAAGATTGGTAGCCTATCATGAATCAGGGCATGCGGTAGTAGCTCAACTTCTTCCTACCGTAGATCCTGTTCATGAAGTATCTATTGTCCCAAGGGGAAGAGCAGGCGGGTATACAATGATACTTCCAAAAGAAGACAGATTTTTTATGGCTAAATCAGAACTTCTGGAACAGATAACCCATTTGTTGGGAGGCAGAGTATCTGAGGCTCTCGTGCTTCATGAAATAAGCACAGGGGCACAAAACGATCTGGAAAGAGCGACAGAAATTGCCAGAAAAATGATTACCCAGTTCGGCATGAGTGAGAAACTCGGTGCTGTGACTTTTGGGAAGAAACATGAAGAAGTATTTTTAGGCAGGGATCTGGCAGGACACAGAAACTACAGCGAAGAAGTAGCTTATCTTATCGATAAAGAAGTAAAAGAAATAATTGATACTTGCTATAATAGAGCAGAAACCCTTCTCAAAAATAACATAAATAAACTCCATAGGGTAGCTGAAGTATTATTGGAGAAGGAAAAATTGGACTCTGAACAGTTTCAAGAGGTCTTTGCAAGTGCATAGAGATAAAATCTCTCACAAAAAAGTGAGAGATTTTTTATTTCGGTGCGGTTTTTCGACTTTTATGAAATCCTTTACGCTTTTCGGATAACTGTTTGTATAACATCTTTAGAACAGGGGGAAATTATATAAAAATAAGATAAGTCAGGAGGATATAAATGTCTCTTTCCGGAGGTTATTTTTTTCTTATTATTGCTGTACTTGCAGGTGTAGCAATGGCATTTCAAGGGGCTCTGAATTCTGCTCTCAGTAAAATTATAGGCTTATGGGAAGCAACTTTTTTGGTCCATGCCAGTGCAACTATTGTGCTGGTATTTATCATTTTCTTATTGAAGATGGGGAAGGGTGATTTTGCTCTTTACCATAAAGCACCTTGGTATTTGTATCTGGGTGGTATTATTGGTGTCTTAATAACATACGGTGTAGTTACTAGTATCCCAAAATTAGGGGCTGCTTCAGCTACAACTGCTATAATAGTAGGTCAGGTGCTGACCGCACTTATAATAGATCAGTTAGGATTATTTGGGCTTAAAGAAATATCCTTTACATGGATGAAATTTCTTGGGCTTATACTGCTTTCGGTTGGAGCAAGATTATTATTAAACTAAAAAAATTCAACTATTTTTATCCATACAATAAATTAATGATAATTTAATAAGACTCTCAAATTTCAAATACATTTATCGAATATATATATAGTGAATGCGTATTTGATTTCGGTGTAGAAAGTAACTTTGGTAACGATGACGGCACCTCGCTAGAGTTTCTACACTAGAATCACAATTTAAATGGAAGGAGATGTTAAGAGGAATGACAAATAAAAAGTATGGTAAAATACTTATTACAACAATGCTAATTTTTGTTATTCTTGTATCGACAGCTGCTGCTGCGCCACTTTTAAATAAAGGGGCAGGAAAGAAAAACTGGAAATACTTTAACGATGTTACAGAGGATCTAAGTTGGGCAAAAGACGCAATAGATAAGATGTATTTGAAAGGTATAATAAAAGGGTATGGTCCGGGTATATTTAAACCAAAGCATCATGTAACGCAATTAGAGAGTATAATATTTGCATTAAGGGTAATGGGCTGGGAAGACGAGGCATTAAAGTTGGAAAATATTCCCGCAAAAGTGCAAAATATAAAATCTATTTCTTGGATATTAGGATATAATTATGTAGCTGAAGCCCTCGAACAAGGGATATTAACAGAAGATGAGCTTTATGATTTTAACCCTAATAAACAGGCAAAAAGGTATGATGTTGCAAAATATATAATTAGGGCACTGGGGATGGAAGAAGAAGCACAGGATAAAATGAATGTTTCACTGGCTTTTAAAGATGCAAAACAAATACCTAAGGATGCAGTAGGTTATGTAGCATTAGCTTATGAGCTGGAACTGATGGTTGGTGACGATAAGGGTAAATTCTATCCCAATAAGCCTGTTACCAGAGCTGAGATGGCAGTTCTAATAAGCAGGATCGATGAAGGGGTAGAAATAATAGACAAACAAAGCAATATAGGCGAAATTGTAAAAGTAGATGTAAAAAAATTGAGTATTACTGTGCTTTTAAGGAACAACGTAGAAAAGACTTATAAGGTTATTGACCAGGTACCTGTATATATAGACAAATCTTTCTATGATCTTGGAGATTTAAAACAGGGCGATATGGTACAGCTTATATTTAATGATGATGGCAAGGTTATCTTTATACATGTTAGAGAAAAAGATATGAAGAAGCTAATAAAAACCCTGGAAGGCGAGATAACTTCTATAAAATTAGGGGATGACCCTTCAGTTACTATAAAGACTTATGATAAAAAAGAAGGAACCTACAAAATCACGAAAGACTCAAAGATTACAATAGATGGCAGAAAAACAAAGATAAGGGATCTGGAAATAGGGGATAGGGTGAAAGCTCGCGTAAGAGCCAATAATGAAATTGTTGAACTGTCAGTAATAATGGAAGAAGAACTTGAAGGAGAGTTAGTCTATATTTCCCAAAAAACCATGACTATAAAAATTGAGACGGACAAGGGTAAGACACATACATTTAAAGTAGATGAAGATGCAAAAATATACAAAGATAATAAGAAATCTTCTTTTGAAGACCTTGAAAAAGGTGATTATGTAGAACTGATAATCTACAAAGATGAAGTAACCAGAATAGATGCAGAAAGTGCAGAAGAAGAAATTACAGAATTGGAAGGCATACTAAAAGAGCTAACAATCGGCAAGAAGGATTATATAGTAGTGTTAGTTGAAGATGAAAAAGATGACGACAAATATGTGGAATGGAAATTAGAACTATCAAAGGATGTAATAGTTAAAATCGATGGTAAAAAGTCCGATCTGCGGAAACTGGAAACAGGCTTTTATGTAGAACTCGAAATAAAAGACGGATTGGTATTAGTAATTGAAGCTGAGAAAGATTAATAAGGAACTAAACGGAAGACTGCAGGATAATATTCTGCAGTCTTGTTAATATAATTTAGTAAATGTCTTGAAGGAAAAGCCGGTATACTGTCGAACTCTATTATT
The DNA here is from genome assembly GCA_012839065.1 of Thermoanaerobacterales bacterium. Lineage (GTDB taxonomy): Bacteria > Bacillota > Thermosediminibacteria > Koleobacterales > Koleobacteraceae > DUOC01. Next base: position 11,283 of record DUOC01000063.1, read on the forward strand.
ATGCAAGTATAAAATTAGGAGGTGAAAACGTAAATGATAAAAAGGCGTGCATTAAAGAACCTCGCCTGCATTATCGGTATCCTGATAATTTTCAGTTTTACCTCATCTCAAATACATGCCCAAACCAATAAATTTGCGGATGTAGGGGAAAATCATTGGGCAAAACCGTACATAGAAAAGATGGCTTTAAAAGGGGTAATATTAGGGAGAGGGGCAGGAATTTTTGCACCGGAAGACAAGGTAACGAGGTATGAATCGGTTATTATGTTGGTGCGGATATTAGGATATACCGATATCCCTTCAAATAAGACAATCCCAGCCGCCTTTAAAGGAGCAGATAAAGTCCCTGAATGGGCGCGTAAAGAGATAGCTGTTGGGGTTGAAGAAGGGATTATAATAGGCGAGGATTTGGAAAACTTTAGGGGCAGTGAACCTGCTAAACGGTATGAAGTAGCCGTTTTTGCAGTTAGGGCATTGGGGCTTGAAGAAGAGGCGAAAAACATAAAGAATATAGACCTTAATTTCAGTGATATATCTCAAATACCTCTAGCCTTCAGGAGCCATGTACAAATTGCACTTGAAAAGGGCATAATTACGGGTTTTGAAGACAGGACTTTCAGACCTATGGAAAGTATAAGCAGAGCACAAGCCGCAGCTCTTTTCTCAAGGGTAGATGCTATTCTTAACAGGCTTACATCGAAAGAAGAAAAAGGAACCCTTATTGAAGTAAACACACATGATCTTCCGGCTATAACTATAAAAAGAGATGATGGAACTACAAGGAATATTTCCGTTAATAATTCTACTTCAATATATAAAGATTGGAAGAAGATAGAGCTTAATAATCTGATACCCGGCGATTATGTAGTTGCCATTATGAGTTCATTAGGCTCATATGCCGAATACATAGAAGTTCATGACAGGGGTCAGCTGCCACCTTCTACATCTACACATACTGTAACAGGCACTATTAAACAAGTTAACCCACAAACAAGGCTTTTTGTTTTAACCCTGTCTTCAGGGACGGAAATGCCCTATAAAATAGCTAAAAATGCCCTTGTTGTTCTTGATAACAGAGCAGCAGACCTAGACAGTTTAATTTTTGGACAGACTGCAGCTATAGAAATTAATAAGGAAACAGGAGAAATAGTAAGCATCAGGGCAGAAAGTATAGAGAAAGGGCTGGAAGGAACAGTTTACTCCATTTTCTTTGGTGGGGGCGGTTTTGATTCGATTATAACTATAAAAGACAATAAAGGAAATGTGGAAACATATAAAATTGCGGATAATGTTGTGGTTATGAAAGACGGAAGTACTACACGGTTGGAAAATATAAAAAGTGCTGATTATGTTGTTTTAGATATAAAAGACAGCAAAGTTGTAAAGATTGTAGCTGAAAGTGCAGAAAAGACTGTAAAAGGTAATATTGAAGACATTTCGTATATAACCGAACGTCCCGAGATAACGGTTAAACTTGCTGACGGCAGAAAAACAATCTGTCCGACAGCTGAAGATGTAAAAATCACAAGGAACGGCAGAACTGCAAAATTTCTTGATCTAATGAAGGGTGATAAGGTAGATATTACTCTTACTTATGGGGAAGCAACTAGAATTGAAGCTGAGAGCATTAACAGGAATATAGAAGGAACAATAGAAGGCTTTACATTGGGTGATGAGCTTTCTATAACGGTTTTGACTACAGATAATACCAGGGAGACACTGATTATCTCACCAGATGCCAGGATAAGGATTGATGGTGAATATAAAACAATCGATGATATCTCACTTGGTATGAAGGGTTATTATGTAGATATTAGAGTGGAAAGTGACGTAGTAATAAGGATGAACATTGAAACCAAAGAAGCTGAAGGGGAAGTAAGAGGCACCGTAAAACATTTTAATACTGACGCTATGCTCATAGTTGTGGAAACAGAGATCTATATTGACGGTAAGAGACAGGTAATAGATAAAGTAGTTTTTTATGATGATGATACCTTATTTATAGAAGGACGTGATACTATAAAACCCAGATATCTGGAAAGATACTTAGAACCGGGTGATACTGTAACTGTTTTTGGCAAATATCAGGTAGACGGTACTTTCTTGGCAGAACTAGTTAAGTGGTAAAATAAATATTGAGCTCTCGGCATAAATTGATCGAGGGCTTTTTATTTTTTCTTTAATCGAATTTAGATGACGGCCGTGGTGACGATTCTCCTGCTTCCTTGGGAAGTGGATATCGGCAGCCGTATGTTTCAACTTGCAGACAGTGAGAACCTGCGGTCTCTTGCTCGTGTTGTCTGTAATGCTGCACATAGTTCTATGACAGCACCAACAACAAAATGGGCATTACAGATCAGCTGTGAATATTTTGGAACCGTCACCAATTTGGTAATTTTATGATTAGATCTTTGTTGTAGAAGCGGTCTTTGACCGCCTGCTATTATAACAACGGTTTTGTTTAAAGAGATCCCATACCGTCATCTTCACTTCACAAGAATTTCTACACCAGAATCAATATTTGGGAGTGGTTCAGATGAACGTACGCAGATTTATTTCTATGTTTGCTGTTGTATTAATTGGTTTGACTATTTTTATACCTTCATATGTATTAGGGGAGGGCAATACGTTAATCGAGTTGTCGCCTCCAAAACATTTATCTGATAATCGGTTTTGTATAGAAGTTTCAGTAAGGGGTGTTGATAATCTCTATGGTTTATCGGCTGCTCTTCGATATAATCCTGAAGAACTACTTGTTGAAGAAATTGTTCCCGGAGATTTCTTAGCAGCTGATTTTAAGGATATATCTATTGATAATGGAAATGGGAGAAGCTTATATATAGAAACAAAGACCGGAAATGCAGAAGGCATATCCGGAAGCGGCATGCTTTTTAAAGTGGTTTTCCGTTCACATGATCCTTCGCCTTCTTTAAATTTCCATGAAATATTTAATATTATCCTATCAGATAGTTCTGCACAACCAATACATTATTATATGGCTGACAGCCCTTCTTTATGGATAAATAAACTGCCGGTGTTTGTAAACAATCCGCATCTTGTAATAAGCGGCGGCTATAAAGGAGAAATAAATAGTGTTTTTGTCAATGATTTATCTGCAGCAGAGATAAACCGCGAAGATAAAACCTTTTCCGCATCTATCGTACTTAACGAGGGCGAGAATATAATTGAAATATGCGGTCAAGATGTCTTGGGACAAACATACACCTTGCAGAAGACGCTGATATTAGACACCATAGTGCCAAGGATATATATAGAGCTGCCATATAACGGAGGAACGTTTTATGAAGAAACTGTCCGCATTAAAGGCAGGGCATATGATGAGACAGGTATAGAGGAATTTTATATTGATGGGACCCTTGTTCAATTGGACAATGATTATTTTGATGTGCCAATACTCCTTAAGAATCACGGCATTAATATTGTAACCCTTAAAGCAGTTGATAAAGCTGGTAATTCTTCAATTGAAGAGATTGAACTTTACTATAAAAGAAATCAAAATAGGAGGAAAACAAAACGTAGCCAACCAGAATACGAAAATGATAAGCATGAGAATGAACCGATAGACCAGGGGGAAATTAAAGAACTTGCACGGGATTATGTGATAAGTATTTTTGAAGGGCACTGGTCAGAAAGATACATTAAAGATCTTTCTGAATACAATATATCTATTCCTGTAATTGAGAGGGATTTTATACCAGATGAAAGTATAACAGATATAGAATTTATTTATATATTAGAGTCAGCTGTAAAATATTCCGGTAATAACGACGAAAAAATATCGGAAAATATAGAGGCAATTAGCAAGGAAGCCCTAAAAGAAGGATTTATAACAAGGAATGAGCTTGCTTTGATCTTATCTGAAATATTAAATTTAAAAGAGGCAGATGAGTATATTCCCCCATATAAAGACCTGGAAGACATACCTGAAACATTTATAGGTGCTGTAAAAAGTGTCAGCAGACAGGGTTTGATGATAGGTTTTTCAGATGGTTATTTTAAGGGGGATCAAGATGTTACATGGGGGCAAGGGGCTGCAGTAATTTTAAGAACCATAAGATATCTTACAGGTGAGGGAATTTCACCTGACAGGCATGAAAAGGGAGCGATTATAGAAAACAGAAGTTTGGCTGAGGAAGTGCCCTTAATAATAATCAACCCGAGATCTGAAATTACATATACAAATCAAGATATTATAACATTGGAGGGAACACTTGCAGAAGGATACAGCCTTGATATAAGCGATTGGCAGCACTATGGATATATAGTTACTTTTGATACAAAAGGAGACTTTGCTGTAGACTGGGTTTTAAAAGAGGGGACAGAGCATGAGATACAGTTTAACTATAAAAGAAAAGATGGTACAGGATCTGGAACTATAATAAAAAAGCTACTTTGTGATATGTGTAAGCCTGTTTTAGATTCGGCTTCTCTTATACCTGAAGAAGGTACTTATATATCTTCGTGGGGCAGCGCCTATTATCCGATAAGAGTAAAAATAATTGAAAATCGTCATAAAATAAATCATATTGTTTCAGGGATAGATAAAAAAGCCTTTAATGTTAGCCTGGGAGGGCTTGAAGGCGTTATCGAAGAAGGGAAAAATGCTTTATGGATAGAAAAAAAATACGGAAAAGCTGAACTCGAAACATTAGCAGAAGGAGAACACGAACTGATCGTCAATTTTTCAGACTATGCAGGGAATAGTGACGGCTTTACGAGGAAATTTTATATTGATAAAACCGCTCCAAAAGTAAAGATAGACTGTCCTAATGAAGGTGATACTGTATCGGGAATTGTGACTGTTTACGGAACGGTATATGATAAAAACATAGATAAATACAGCCTGTATGTGGACGGAAATGAACTGCCCTTGGCAGAGGGAACTTCAAATATAGAGAATGGAATTATTGGGCAGATTGATACCGCCGGAATTGAAAACGGACCAATAACCATAAAGCTGGAGGCAGTTGATAAAGCAAGAAACACAGGTTCAACACAGATTGTTGTTAATGTTGACAATTCATCACATAAATCCTATAGATTAAGTGGGAAGGTTCTCCTGCAGTATAAAGGTGCAAAAGAAGGGATTGTGGTTTACCTTACTTCAGAGGAGGACAATATTCAAACGGTGATCGATTCTGAAGGGAATTTTGGTTTTGAGGTATCAAAACCAGGGGATTATACATTAGAGACAGTGTATGAAGGCTATTTATCTTATGCCGAAGATCTTTATATAGACGGAGAAGCACATACAGATATTCAGGTAACACTTCTTGCAGGGGATATAAATGGGGACGGTACGATAGATAAAGACGATCTTTTTAATTTAGCCCGATACTTTTTTATTCCGGAAGATGATGAAGACTGGAATCCGAGTTTTGACTTTAATAGTGATGGGAAAATCGACATATTAGATATTGTTATAACGGCATTAAATATAGATATTTAAAATCGATTAACTGAATTCACTTATAGTGCATTTAAAGACAGAAAATTATAAATAACCGGGAGGAGTTTCATCTTAAAAACGAGAATTATAGCTTAAGGCAATAGCTAACAATAAATAGTTAATTTTGGTAATAAAAACGAGCTGATTTGATAAATGTGGGAAAAGCTTGATTGCATGATAAAAAGAACAAAGGTATCTGATCGAACTTAAGCAGCCTTTTTTGCAATAAAGCCTAATATTGTTAATATTTGAATGTGAAACATATTATTATTAACAGTATACATAGGGGGAAATCTGTTGAAAGTGTTTAATTTTATTAATAACAGACAAAATAAAAAGAGGATATCAGTATTAACTGCTTTAATAATTTTTAATTTGCCTTTTCTTACATATAGTGTTAATGCAGAACCACTTTGGGATATTAAGAACCATTGGGCAGAGAGAGAGCTTGATCAGCTGATGGCTTTAGGTATAGTTAAAGGCTTTGAAGACGGTAGCTTTAAACCCCAAGACAATATAACAAGAGCCCAATTTGTTAAAATGTTGATATGTGCTCTCGGTTATGAACAGGATGCGGAGGTATTAAAGGGAGTCCAGACTAAATTTAAAGATGTGGCTGCAGATCACTGGGCAGGAGGTTATATAGCTGCTGCCTGGGAGCTGGAGATTGCGAAAGGAGATAAGGAAGGTAATTTCTTTCCGGATGAAAAAATAACGCGTGCCGAGATTACAGCAATGGTCATAAGAACTTTAAAGTTTGAAAATGAAGCATTAAATATTAAAAAGAACAACTTGGAATTTAAAGATTCTAAGGAAATACCTGAGTGGGCAGTTGGTTATATTGATATAGCAACAAGGATTGGTATTATAAGCGGAATGCCGGACAATTCTTTCAGTCCAAATGAATATGCTACAAGGGCTCAAGGCGGTATAATAATACAGCGTATGCTCATGAAGCTGCATGGGCTCTTTCACTATAAAGGGAAAATAGAAAAAGTTGACCAGAGGAATAAATCTATAACACTTAAAATAAATGATACCAAGACTCAGTTTAGAATAAGTGATGATATTTGTATATACATGAATAAGGAAAAAACGAACATTCAGTCTCTAAACTCAAAATCGGATGTATTTATCATTCTAAATAATAAAGGTGAAATTAGATATATGGACTGTTATAAATAGTCTCAAATAGGATAAAAGGGGCTAGATCGAATGATTTTAAAAACCAAACCTAAAAAATATATTATTTTTTTTACTCTGCTGATATTCATATTTATCAGCTGCGGGTTTAACAGCCTGACAAACTGTGAAGAGGTAGGTAATTTTGGGCAGACAGCTAATTATTTTAATGATAGCTTGATGATTACCAAAAATGAGATCGGGGCTGCATCATTTACGAAAGAAACCGGCTCTGATGGCAGTAATGTTATTGTTGCCATAATAGATACAGGGGTAGATGCATCACATCCTGATCTTCAAAGCACACCTTCGGGAGCTAGAAAAATAATAGATTGGATGGATTTTACTGATGAAGGACGGGTAGATACCAAATATAAGGTTAAAGGAACCGGCAGCGATATATTTACGAATAAAGGGAAAGTTAAAATAGGTGATATAGAATCGAAAAGTGGAATATACCGATATGGATTTTTAAATGAAAAACAATTAGATGAAGATGGATTTATCGCACAAGATCTTAACCGAAACGGAAACAGTAACGATTCTTATTTAGTTCTGGCAGCAGATTCTAATATTCCGGGATTCTATGACACGGTATATGTTGATGCAGAGAACGATGGCGATTTGACTAATGCTCAACCTATGAAAGTATATTCGGAAGCCAATCATGTGGGTTTTTTTGGAAATGACAACCCTGAAACTGCAGAAATTGAGATGTCATCATTTGTTGTTGCTCATATAGAACCAGATGGTTCATACATCAAACTTGGTTTTGACGGTAATGGGCACGGAACTCATGTTGCCGGTATAGTCGGGGCAAACGGGAAACTGTCTGGGGTTGCTCCGGGGGTGCAGATTATATCATTAAAAGCGATGGGGTCTTCAGGGGATGGTGGATGGGATGCCATCTCTAATGCTATGGAATATGCTGCTTCAAAAGGAGCAGATATTATTAATATAAGTATCGGAAGTGTTTTTGACTCGGGGTCAGATATGAGTGTTCAAGCACAAAAGATTAATTACCTGGCATCCCGGTATAATGTGATTTTTGTTTTTGCTGCAGGTAATGACGGTCCCGGTATAGGTTCTAATATAAGCCCTACAAATATTGATGCTGCTATTATCACAGGGGCTTATATTTCGCCGGAAATCTGGAACCTGAACTATGGCTGCAGTGTTAAGGAAGAAGGGCTATGGTACTTTAGTGCAGCCGGTCCGGGCTCTGATGGTTCACTTATACCAAATGTAATTGCCCCCGGAAGTGCAGTTTCTGCCGTGAATATATGGGATAGCGGGGGATATTATCTTCTAGATGGCACCAGCATGGCAGCTCCACATGTTTCCGGTGCTGCAGCACTTTTAATTAACCAAGCCAGAAAAGAAGGGATCAAATATAATTATGAAACCGTTAAAAATGCAATAGAAATGGGAGCAAGGCCACTCAAAGGCTATTCGGCTATTGAGCAGGGCTATGGGCTGATAAATGTGAAGAAAAGTTTACAACATTTAAGGCGTTCAGCTAATATTCCAAAGTTGTCGGTATCAGCTTTTAATCCTTTAACTAAAAAAGGGAGCGGGATCTATTTTAGAGGCACAATACCGAAAGAAATATATATTTCCGTTACTAATTTGAGCAATAAAGAACCGGTTATACTGAAACTGAAACCAAGTGAACCATGGATAAAATCCGATAGGGAGAATCTTGTTTTACCGAAAGGCAAAAGCAGAGATATAAAACTCGACTTCCAAATTCCAGATGAGCCGGGGCTTTATTCAACAATGCTAATCGGAGACGATACAAATACCTATGGTGCAGATTTAAAAATACCTGTGACGATTATAAACCCCATTAAATTTAACAAATATAATAATTATCTTTACAGTACTCAAGATTCGTTGAAACCTTCTAAATGGAAAAGGTATTTCTTTAGTATTCCACCTAATATGAAGCAGTTTAGAGCAGAGATACAAATACCTGAAGAGTTTGATCTTCCCAAAGGCAGGGTAAGGATGCATATTATTGACCCAAGGGGTAGAGAGATTATTCAAACCGAATATGTAGGTTTAGATGGAATCAACAATACCGACAAAACTGAAATAGTGATTCCTGAACCGATAGAAGGGGTATGGGAGGCGGTAGTTTACTGTGATCCATATTTGGCTGATTACGGGCTTGACAGCAGTACATATACTTTAACTATTGAGCCTCAAGGAATAATATGGGGAGATTCATTTTTGGATATAATTATTCCGGAGGGGGAAAACATAAAGAGCGTACATCAGGAACTGGAAATGACAAACCACTTTCGGGACTTTAATTCAAGGCTCTATGGTATGGGATTTGCAGATATTAAAAAGGGTATAACAAGGCAAAGTTTTGAAGTCTATGAAGGGAAAGTTACAGCCGGTCCTTTAATAGATATAGCTCCGGGGACCTTTAAACTTTCATTGTCTCTTGATGGGCACCAGGATCCGGGAGTAGATATTGACCTCTATTTATACTACTACAATAAACAAAAAGAGCAATGGGAAGAAGTGTCTAATTCCATTACAAACAATGAATGGAGAGAATCTATAGAAATATTTTATCCAAAACCCGGTCAGTATATAGTGTACTTTGACGGATATAAAATACCGCAGCAGAAAACCAAAGTTCAATTAGCAAAGCATATATTAATTGATGAAGGTATGATAAAATTAGCAAATCCCGAATTGCTTATTAAAAAAGATGAAACAATATGGGTTCCAATTAATCTTGATATGCCTGCACTGCCGGGTGAGTATCTCGGCTATTTTATGGTTGAAGATTTTTCAACCAAAGAAATCATATCTGCTCTTCCGATAAGAACATATATAAAACAGAAAGAGCTTTTGGTTGATTTGTTTTCTTCAGAAGGCATTCCCGAAAAGGATCTTAACGTAAATATATCCATTCGAGATAAAAAAACAAAAACCCCCCTTGATGCAATAATAATAGTAAATGGGAAGGCAGTAGAGATTAAACAAGGCAAAGGGGTCTTAACCTTGCCATATCGTAAAACTAATTACTATATAAATATTGATATAGATATCGATGGATATGCCCCATATAATAAAACCTTTATTATCGAAAACCCTTATTAACTGCTTCCTACAGTTGACCAAACAATATAAAGACCAAGCATAATAAATAATAATAAATATCATAACTAACTATTAGACTAATAGACGCTATTAGTCATAGCCTATTATTGCTAATTTAAACAAATAAAGGATTTCCGTTCTTTTTATAGAATATTAGAATATGGTAAAAAATACATCACACAAATAACCGTTAGGGGGGCGGTGATTTAGTGGCTAAAGGTAAGATGCTTATAGTAGATGACCAAATGGGAATACGTATGCTGCTAGCTGAAGTTTTTAGAGACGAAGATTTCGAAATCTTCACAGCAAAGAATGGGGAAGAAGCAATAGAGCATGCTTACAAAAGCAGACCCGATATAGTTCTCCTTGACATGAAGCTTCCGGGTATGAGTGG
>DUOC01000064.1 GCA_012839065.1 Thermoanaerobacterales bacterium
ATTAAACAGCAAGTTAAAAATCCGGACGATATTCGAGAAATCATCAAAAAAATAGCTGCAGAGCTAAATATTGAACTTACTGATGAAGAAATCGATAAAATATTAAGCCTTATGGAAAAAATCAGCAGGCTAGAATTAAATGTAGACAAAATAACTCAACAGCTTGAAAAAATCAGTACCAACATTGATCAAATAAAAAAGACAATAGAAGAAAACAAAGGGCTTATTCAAAAGATACTCGATACTTTAAACAGGTTTCTTGGCTGGCTAAGAGAGATTTTCAGTGCAGCAAAAACATCCTAATTTTAAGTAACTATTATTACTTAACCCCCTCCTTATTGGGGGTTTTTAATTCTTATCAAAAAAGTTGAATTGTTTTCAAAATACAATTGGAGTGTCATTAAGTCTTTCGAATATACTATACTAACATTGACTACATGTAATTGATTATAATAAATAAAAATCTTGACATATACAAAAATAATAAATAGAATAACATTGTGGGCATATACCAATAATAATTATTACATATCGTCTACTTGAAAGGAGCTGTTTTTTATGAAAATTTGTATTTCATCAACTGGCAGTTCAATGGACAGCACATTGGATCCCAGGTTCGGCAGGGCAGTTTATTTTATAATAGCAGATACGGAAACAATGGAATATGAGTCAATTGAAAATACTGCTGCCTTATCAGGAGGCGGGGCAGGGGTCACATCGGGGCAGTTGATGGCTGATAAAGGTGTATCAGCCGTAATAACAGGTAGTGTAGGTCCAAACGCAATGAATGTCTTAAAAGCAGCTGAAATAGATGTGTACAGAGGACTTCCCACAACTGTAAAAGAGAACATCGCAAAATTCAAAGAAGGTTCCCTTGAGAAGATAGATAGTCCCGGTCCATCACATTCAGGAATGGGAGGTCAAAGATGAGGATTGCTGTTTTGAGTGGGAAAGGGGGAACAGGGAAGACTACTGTTTCTGCAAGTTTAGCATTATCATTAGGCAATTATCAGTATGTTGACTCTGATGTAGAGGAGCCCAACGGGGGAATATTTTTAAATCCTAAAATTACCGATATCCTGCCAGTCAATGTAAAAGTCCCTGCTGTTGATGAAAATAAATGTACAGGTTGTGGAATATGTTCGAAAACATGTCAGTTTAACGCAATTGCAGTGATAAAGGGTATGGTACTTTTATTCTCAGAAATATGTCACCACTGTGGGGCATGTATTATTGCCTGTCCGGAGGTAGCTCTATATGAGATAGAAAAAACAATAGGAGTCATAGAAAAAAACGAAGACGCTACTTTTATGCAGGGCAAACTAAATATCGGTGAACCAATAAGCATACCGATAATTCAGAAATTAAAAGATGAAATGAATCCCCATATCCCGATAATTATAGATTGCCCGCCAGGGGCCTCGTGTAATGTTGTAGAGTCGATTGAAGGATGCGATTACTGTATACTTGTCACAGAGCCTACACCTTTTGGGCTTCATGATCTAAAAATTGCTGTAAAACTTGTAGAAAAAATGGGCATACCCTTTGGAGTTGTCATAAACAAATCCTCAAAGGACAGCAAAATCATCCATAAATTCTGTGATAAAAATAAAATCGACATATTATTAGAAATTCCATTTTCAAGGGATATTGCAGAAGCATATTCGAAAGGCAGGCTGCCTGTACATGAAAATGCCGAATGGAAAGAGAAGTTCCGGGCTATGTACGAAAAGATAAAAAGGGGTGTGAATAAGTGAAACAAATAGCTTTTGTAAGTGGCAAAGGTGGAACCGGAAAAAGCACCCTGGTTTCTTCATTAAGCATTTTAGTTAAAGATAAAATGATTGCTGACTGTGATGTAGAGGCACCCAATCTCCACATAATTTTAAAGGGTAATATTTTAAATAAAGAAGATTATTATGGGGCTAAAGGAGCGATAATAGATTTATCAAAATGTGTGGAATGCGGTCAGTGTAGGGAAACATGCAGGTTTAAAGCCATAAGTGAAGAGTTTAATGTTATCCGACTTAAGTGTGAAGGCTGTGGGGCTTGCACACTGGTATGTCCAAAGGATGCAATACGGCTTGAAAATGTAAAAACCGGAGAAACCTATGTATCAAATACCGATAGAGGAACCTATTCATATGCCCTGCTTGATATAGGGGCAGAAGGGTCAGGCAAACTTGTAACAGAAGTGCGAAAAAAAGTAAATGAATACAAAGATAATGAAAAATGGATACTGATTGACGGCACACCTGGAATAGGGTGTGTAGTTATTGCATCTATTACTGGAGCAGATGCGGTTGTTGCAGTATCAGAACCTACAAAATCGGGCATCAGTGATCTGCAGAGAGTCCTTGGGGTAGCAGAACATTTCCAACTCCCGTCCTTTGTCTGCATCAATAAATACGACTTAAACCTTGAAGTAACAAATGAAATTGAAAAATACTGTAAAGATAGGAACATTCCTGTTATAGGGAAAATACCATTTGACCCTTCAATAATAAAAGCCCTTCAAGATTTTAAAACACCGATAGAAGCAGGAAACACCAGGATAACCGAGGAAATTACAAATATATGGTCAACATTGGAGAAAGAGATGGCAAAGATTGGCCAGTTCTAAAGGATAGAAATTAAAATAAAAGGGGAAAACAATTTAATAAAAAGAAAAAAGGTTGGAAGAACTTATGGGTAACTGAGGAGGTTTTCATATGGAAAAACTAAAAATGAGGTCCAGGGATTCAACAAAAGAAAATATAGAACAAATAGGCAATCTTTTTCCTAATGTGATAATAGAAGTAAAAGATGAGAAAGGCGATATTACTCATGCCATAGATTTTGAACTACTCAAACAAGAACTAAGTAGTGAAATAGTTGAAGGCAGTAAAGAAAGGTACCAGTTAACCTGGCCAGGGAAAAGGGAAGCTGTCCTTATGGCTAATACCCCTACAAATAAGACATTAAGGCCGGTAAAAGAGGACAGCCTAAACTGGGAAGATACGCAAAATATATACATAGAAGGGGATAATCTGGAAGTATTAAAACTGCTCCAAGAAACCTATCTAAATAAAATAAAATTCATCTACATAGACCCACCTTACAACACCGGTAAGGATTTTATATATAAAGATAAATTCGTATTAGACAAAGATGAATACGCAAAAAAAATAGGGCAAATCGACCGTGAAGGCAATAGACTATTTCAAAATACCGAATACAACGGCCGGTACCACAGTGATTGGCTTACTATGATATACCCTAGGCTAAAACTTGCAAGGAACCTCCTGTCAGAAGATGGAGTAATACTTATATCTATTGATGACAATGAAGAATACAATTTAAGAAGGATTTGCAACGATATATTTGGAGAGAGAAATTTTATAACAAATTTTATTTGGAGAAAATCAAAGGGTTCGGGAAATGATTCTAAATACATTATGGTTGAAACAGAATACATTCTACTTTATGCTAAAAATATAGAAAATGTTAAATTTAATAACCAACCAGTAGACATTGATGATGGCAAATTTAAATATAAAGATGAATACTATAAGGAAAGAGGCGGCTATAATCTGGAAAAACTAGACAGGGGAAGCAAAGGATATGTAGAAAGCTTGGATTTTGGTATAGAAGCTCCTGATGGAACTTTGGTTTTCCCCAACAACCGCAGCAGACAGTTTAATGACGGTTGGCGCTGGATGTGGAGCAAGGCAAAGGTTGAGTGGGGAATAAAAAACGGATACATAGTAGTTAAAAAAGGTCAGGACGGCAAATGGAATGTATATAACAAGGTTTATGCAAAAGTAGATAATGAAGGCAATAAAATTACGAGAACCAAACTTTACCGAAACCACATCGGATTTGAAGAAAACATCCTAAACATCCAGGCAAATTTTGAGATGAAAAGGTTATTTAGTAAGGCATATTTTTCCTTTCCAAAACCCACAACTTTATTAAAACATCTGATGAGTATGTTTTACCTAAATGATGAAATCATCCTTGACTTCTTCTCCGGCTCTGCTACCACTGCCCATGCAGTGATGGAGCTCAATGTCGAGGACGGAGGCAACCGTAAATACATCATGGTGCAGCTGCCTGAAGCCTGTGACGAAAAATCTGAAGCCTATAAAGCAGGTTTTAAAGACATCGCTGAAATAGGCAAAGAGCGCATCCACCGTGCAGGAAAGAAGATAAAAGAAGAAACCGGCGCAGAAATAGATTACGGCTTTAGGGTGTATAGAGTAGATTCTTCAAATATGAAGGATGTATATTACAGACCTGATGAACTGAATCAGGATATGTTAGACCAATTAGAGTCCAATATAAAAGAAGATAGAACCAGCTTGGATCTGCTAACGCAAGTAATGCTTGAGGCAGGACTTGAGCTGTCGCTACCCATTGAAACAAAAGAGCTTTACGGCAAAGAAGTTCATTTTGTAGCAGGTGATTCCCTTGTGGCATGTTTTGATGAAGATGTAGATGATGAATTAGTTAAAGAAATAGCTAAAATCAAGCCGCTAAAGGTAGTATTTAGAGATAACTTCTTTAAATCCTGTCCTGACAGAATTAACCTGGAAGAAATATTTAAAGCCATATCTCCCAGCACAGAGATTAAGGTTTTATAGTATAAGTCCTTCTCTATTTGATTTTAACATCCGAGCAGCTATCTCAATTAAGATTTTAAATCTATTATTTAAAGGGAATAAATAGCTACTTGTAGAATAATGTAATTAGCTTAAAATTTGCATAAATTGCTTGAGGTGTTTCTGTGTGGAGGTCATTAATAATATAAAGAAACTACTCGGTGATGATTTAAAACATACCATCAAAAGAGGTTCAAAAGTATCAATTGCTGCTTCATGTTTTTCCATATATGCCTATGAGTCACTAAAAAAAGAATTGGAACAGATAGAGGAGTTAAGGTTTATATTCAATTCTCCCACCTTTATAAAAGATAAAATAGAAAAAGAACAGCGGGAGTTTTACATACCGAAACTAAACAGGGAAAGAAGTATATATGGTACAGAATATGAAATAAAGCTAAAGAATGAACTCGCACAAAAAGCCATAGCACGAGAATGCAGTGATTGGATAAGGCGAAAAGTAATTTTTAAATCAAATAAAACAAATGCTTTTTTGCAAGGTTTTATGAATATCGAAAATGATGATGGAAAAATAACATATATGCCAATTCAGGGCTTTACTACAGTAGATTTGGGATTTGAACGGGGGAATAATTTATCAAATATTGTCACTAAGATTGATGATTATTCTGCTACAAAAGCTTACCTGGATTTGTTTGAACAGGTTTGGAACGATGATGATAAAATGGAAGATATAACAGAGGAAGTGGTGGAATACATATCGACGGTGTATAAAGAAAATCCTCCGGAATTTATTTATTTTGTAATATTATATAATATCTTCAATGAATTTTTAGAAGATATTACCGAAGACTTACTCCCGAATGAATCTACCGGATTCAAAGAAACAGAAATTTGGAACAGACTTTATAATTTCCAAAAAGATGCCATTATAGGTATTATCAATAAACTGCAAAAATACCATGGATGTATATTGGCTGATAGTGTAGGTTTGGGCAAGACCTTTACTGCTTTAGGAGTTATAAAATATTATGAACTGCGAAATAAAAATGTATTGGTGCTATGTCCTAAAAAAATTGCGGAAAACTGGCTTACCTATAGAGAAAACTATACCAATAATATATTATACAAAGACAGATTCAACTATGATGTTCTCTATCATACAGATTTGTCTAGAGATGGCGGCTACACTAACGGCATTAGTCTTGAAAGACTTAATTGGGGCAATTATGATTTATTGGTAATTGACGAATCCCACAACTTTAGAAACAATGACCCCGTAAAAGACAGGGAAACCAGATACCAAAGACTTATGAGAAGAGTAATCAAGACCGGTGTTAAAACTGATGTCTTAATGCTTTCGGCAACACCTGTCAACAATAGGTTCAATGATTTAAAAAACCAACTAGCCTTGGTCTATGAAGGGAACCCTTCAAATATAAATGCAAAGTTAAATACAAAACGCGGCATTGATGACATTTTTAAAAGAGCCCAATACTCTTTTAATAAATGGTCAAAGATGCCTACTTCCGACAGAACTACAGAGACCCTTTTGAGTATGCTAGATTTTGATTTTTTCGAACTACTGGACAGTCTTACAATAGCACGATCTCGAAAGCATATTCAAAAATACTATGATGTAGACGAAATAGGCAGATTTCCCAAGCGGCTAAAGCCCATATCTCATTTTTCCAATCTCACCCAACGCTCGGATGTCATAAGCTATGATGAAATATACAAGGAATTATCAAAGTTAAATTTAAGTTTTTATGCACCATTTAATTACATTTTACCCAGCAAAATGTCTTTTTATGAAAGCATGTATGATACTATTGTCAAAGGCGGCTTA
>DUOC01000065.1 GCA_012839065.1 Thermoanaerobacterales bacterium
CTCCCTCAAATCTGTCGATTATAAACACAAAAATCCCCTCCTCCTTGTGTATTTATGAAAATTATTGGAATTGAATTTTTCCTCCTGCAATTTTTAAAATTATAGTTCCATTAATATCCGTTCGTAATATTGTTACCCCTTTGTTATCCAGCCTTTCAAGGGTTTCTTTGTGTGGATGACCGTAATCATTGCCTTTCCCCGAGGATATTACAGCATATTCCGGTGAAACAGCTTCTAAAAAATCCTCTGTTGTTGATGTATTTGAGCCATGGTGCCCAACTTTTAATACATCTGCTTTAACATCTCTTTGATTATTTAACATTTCCTTTTCAGATATCTTTTCAGCATCTCCCGTAAACAAAATAGATTTGCCATCATAAGTTATCTTTAACACTGCACTATAGTCATTTAGATTTTCGTATGTTTTTCCGTGTTCAGGGGCTAAAAAGATTCCTTCAACATCTTCACCTAATATCAATTTTACTCCTGATTTTGCTTGTTTTATCTTCATACCTTTACTCCTTATTGATTCCAACAGGCTTTCAAATGTTTTAGTGCTGTGGATTACCCGCGGCATATAGATTTCATTAATCGGAAAAGACAAAACTACATCTTCCAGCCCTCCTATATGATCTATATGGGGGTGTGTTATAATTAAGTACGACAGCTCTTTAACCCCAAGTTGTTTCATATAATTGACTATATATGGACCGTATTTCGGCTGTCCCCCATCTATTAAAATAAATTTATTTCCGGGAATTCTAATTAATGCTGCATCCCCCTGTCCAACATCGATAAAATGAACCTCCATGAAGTTATCAGCATATTCATTTGGGCTCTGCTGAACCATATCTGCAATATCTAGTGTAGAACCTGAATAGTTAACTGATAAATAAGCGGCAATCACAAATATTAGAAATGCTACTGCTGCTTTTTTGCCTGATTTAACAGTTGACTTCTTACTTTTTGAGATTTGAGATGCAGAAAACAGTAAAAAGAAAATAAATAGAATAAATGCGATGATGCCGATTATATGTAACATTTAATCCCTCCTGAATTATTTTATTATATACAAAAACTTAACTACATTAAATCAATAATACAACATTTTCCCTTTTAAAAAAATATCTAAAAATTAATTTTACATAAAGAGCTGATTAACCGCGTATATTAATCATAATACATTGTATTTATAGAACATTGCTTATTATTATGCTATAATAAAGTTGTCAACAAATAAATAGATCAATGCTAATATATTGTATATTTACAAATAAAAGGAGGAAACAGAAAATGACTGTTAGGGTAGCAATAAATGGTTTTGGGAGGATTGGGAAAAATATTCTGAGGATCTATCTTGAGGGGGGTAGAGATATAGAAATTGCAGCAATTAACAGTACAAGCGGTCCTGAACCACATGCTCATCTCCTAAAGTATGACTCTGTTTACGGTGTCCTTCCGGAAGATGTAAAGGTTAAAGAAAATGCAATCGAAATAGGCGGAGAAGAAATACTTTTTACTGCAGAAAGAGACCCGGAAAACCTTCCGTGGGGAAAGTTGGGTATAGATGTAGTGATAGAAGCAACAGGAAAGCTTAGAAAGAGAGCAGATGCTGAAAAACATATTAAAGCCGGAGCAAAAAAGGTAATTATTACCGCGCCGGCTGAAGAGCCTGATATAACTATCGTAATGGGTGTTAACCATAAAAACTATAATCCTTCCAAACATAATATTATTTCTGCAGCATCTTGTACTACAAACTGCCTTGCACCAGTTGCAAAAGTTCTAAACGATAAATTTGGAATTGTTAATGGGCTGCTCACCACCGTTCACGCCTTTACTGCAGACCAAAGGCTTGTTGATAAGCCTCACAAAGATTACAGAAGAGCGAGAGCTGCTTCCCTTTCCATAGTGCCGACAACAACAGGAGCAGCCAAAGCTATCGCACTGATTATACCCGAATTAGAAGGTAAAATGAATGGTATATCCCTGCGTGTGCCTGTACCTACAGTATCAATAATAGACCTGGTAGCAAATGTCAACAAGAAAGTAACAGTAGAAGAAGTGAATGAGGCACTAAAAAATGCTGCTGCAGGTGAATTAAAGGGAGTTTTAGATTATACTGATGAGCCTCTAGTCTCAAGTGACTTTATCAAGAATCCTTTTTCTTCGATAGTTGACGGGCTTTCTACAATGGTTATAGATGATAATGTCGTTAAAGTTCTATCATGGTATGATAATGAATACGGATATGCATGTAGAGTAGTAGACTTGACAACATACTGTATAACAGGGAAATAAATTTCAAATTATTAATATATAAGGTCAAATTAAAGGATGTCTCATTTTGAGACATCCTTTTTATTTTTTAATTTGTAATCTTAAGCCCTACACGTTCATTTACCTTACTCATAATAGGCCCGGCAACGCAGCGGGCTTTATCAGCACCCATTTTTAGTATTTCCACAATATCGCCTGATTTTTGGAGCTGGTAATAACGCTCTTGTATAGGCTTTAGCTTTTCTACAACAACTTCTGCAAGGTCTTTTTTAAACTCTCCATATCCCTTCCCATCATATCTTTCTTCCAGGGTTTCTATTGGCTCACTTGAACAAAGAGAATATATTGTAAGAAGGTTGCTAATGGCTTGTTTATTATTTTCATCATAATATATTCTAGTATCTGAATCTGTAACAGCTCTCATTATCTTCTTTTTAATTAAATCTGGAGGGTCAAGCAGCCCTATATAACTGTAAGGATTTGCACTGCTTTTACTCATCTTTTTCTCAGGGTCATCCAGAGCCATAATACGTCCCCCTACCTCGGGTATAAAAGGCTCGGGAAGGACAAATAGATCCCCGTATCTGTAATTAAATCGCTGTGCGATATCTCTTGTAATCTCAAGGTGCTGTTTCTGATCATCCCCAACTGGAACTAAATCCGTATCATATAAAAGGATATCTGCAGCCATTAGAGCGGGATATGTAAAAAGTCCGCCCGTAACAATTTCTTTTTCCTTTGATTTTTCTTTAAATTGAGTCATTCTGCTTAATTCCCCAAATGTAACCATACACTGCATAAGCCAGCTGAGTTCAGCATGTTCTTTTACATCTGACTGAACAAAAAGTGTTACTTTGTCAGGGTCAAGTCCGACAGAAATCAACATTATAGCTGTATTTATGGTGTTCTGCCTTATTTCGTCAGCGTCAGGCATAACTGTCATTGCATGAAGGTTTACTACACAGTAAAAACAGTCATGGGAATCTTGCAGAGCTACCCATTGTTTCATCGCCCCTAAA
>DUOC01000212.1 GCA_012839065.1 Thermoanaerobacterales bacterium
AGTCTTTAACTTCTTTTCCTACTTCTACTATTTCACCGACAGCCTCATGCCCTAGAATCATGTTGTTTCGTTCACCAATTGCACCCTCAAAAGCTGTATGTATATCAGATGTGCATGGTGCTACAGCTAATGGTTTAACGATTGCATCGTACGGTCCTGGTGTTGGTTTCTCCTTTTCAATCCAATCAACCTCACCAATTCTAATCATTGCTAAAGCCTTCATAAAATAATACCTCCTTTTAAAATGATAATTATATGTTTAGCTTAAATTTTCAAACTAATTTATCTATAAAGTGCTTTGTTATATATTTCACAATTTTAACTTATCATAAATATGTATTTATGTCAATATTAGTTTGAACAAAATGTAGTTATTCTTTCTAGAGAAGTCAAACATATGTGACACGACCTCTGAAAAATTATCTCTAAATAATGCTGTAAACTTTTAAAGTTGCTAATAATTATTTTGTCAAGGAGAAAAGCGATAGCGATCCTTGATTAAATAATTATTAGAAATATCATCCTAAACAGCATTTTTAGAGTAATATTCTTTAACTATTTCATTTGGTGTTTTAAAATTTAATATTTTTCTTGCTATGTTATTATATCTATTGCTATATCTCTTGAATGATTTTTCCATTTGTTCATAACTACTAAACCGTCTGCCACTGTAGAATAATTCATTATCTATCTTATGACTTCGCTCTACTATGCCATTTTGCCATGGTGAATATGGGCGGATGCGCTTATGTTTTATATCTAATTTTTCTAAATACTTTTCAAATCTGGTCTTTTTATTTGTAATATCCTGATCGTTAACAAATTCGAGCCCATTGTCTGTTTGCACTAGCTTAACTTTAAATCCTAATTTATCTTCTAATCGTTTTAAAAAATTAGATGTACTATATGTGCTAAGTTCATTAACTAATTCTAAGTATCTCTTTCTTGAATACTCATCAATCGCTGTTATTTGATAGTATCTACTATGATGACTTGCAAATCCAATACATTCATTGGGTACATATTTTACATCTATTTGTACTCGTTCTCCTGGATAAGTAGCTGGATTTTTATCATATTTGGATTTAGGATAACTTTTTCGTTTCTTTGGTGTGTTTAGCTTCATTTTTCTTATTTGTCTGCACATGGAGTCATAGGTTCTTGTATAACCTGCTTCTTTTAACTTTCGATATACTTGCGCCAGACCTTCATGACGATGGTAACGGTGCTTATGTCGTATTAAGGCCAATTCCTTCTGTGTATGTTGATTAGGATGAGAATGAGGTCTTCTGCTTTTATTTGCCAAAGATTGTACGGTCCCATCATACTTCTTTCTCCAACGCCACACCTGCTGCCGGCTGGTATGATACCTTCTAGCTGCTTTTGCATTATTATTATGTTTGATTGCATATTTAACTACCCTTTGACGAAATCTCATCTCTTCTGTTATAATAGTTTTCATAGGAAAGATCCCTCCGATTTTTGTTTGTTTTTGCAAATAACATTATATCAGAGGTCTTTCCTTTTTTCATATCTTCTTGTCAC
>DUOC01000066.1 GCA_012839065.1 Thermoanaerobacterales bacterium
AAAATATTTATGAACACCTGTATATATCAATAATATCAATATAATGGGGCCGTATGCTTCTATATTCGAAAAAGCCAGACTGTACTTGAGAGGGAGAATCCCACTTAATACCTTGGAGCCATCTAAAGGCGGTACAGGCAGTAAGTTGAATACTGCTAAAGCCAAATTGTATGATAATAATAGGACTAATATTTGGTTTGCAATACTTCCATACGTAAACAAGCCCAATTTCAAAATAAAAAGCGTTAAAAAGGCTAAAATTGCATTTGACAATGGACCTGCCAAAGACACAATAACCATTCCGTGTTTAGGGGAGTTAAAATATCTTGGATTAATAGGCACTGGTTTTGCCCATCCAAATTTTGCTATCCATAAAACTAACAAACCTAATGGATCAAGATGTGCTATAGGGTTTAATGTCAATCTTCCGTTCAATCTAGGGGTAGGATCTCCCAAAATATCGGCTGCTTTAGCATGTGAATATTCATGGATAGTTATTGATATTAATAGTGCCGGAATTCTGTAAAACATATCGGAGCTCATAAAATTAAACAAACAATTCATCCTCTCTACTTTTTTCTGTTAACACTTTCAATAACTCCAATTCTTCTTCTTTTGTATGAATATTACCATTTACTTTTTCTTTATATATTTTATCTAATATTGTTTTATAAAGAGGCCCTGGTTTTATACCATACTCTTTTATATCTTTACCGGTAATACACAATTTGACTTGTTTAACATTATTAAAATATTTTTTTATATTAGTTTTTACTTCTTTTTTATTATATGATATGGCTGTAAGCAAAACCAGTTCTTCATTATGAATCCCTTTTAATATAATTGCTATTTCATATGCTGTTAAATTTCTCTTGTTTAGTTCCTTTATAATGTGATTTTCATATAAGCAGATGTTTCTAATAGTTTCTATTTGAACTTTAGAAAGCCCAAATTTTTTGCAGATCGTATATTTATCATCTGCTACATAACAAAATATCATTACATAAAGAAATATTTTATCAATATTTAATTCTCTTTCTCCAATTCTGCAAAACCACTCAATACTCTCATTGCATTTTTTAAATAGATAATAAACGCTGTTCCAAGAATTAATTTCTGGAAATATTTTTTTTAAAATATTCAATTTATTTAAATCTTGCAGCATAGCAACATTGTTATCTTCCTTGAAGATATAGTATAGTTCTTCTATTACTCGTTCAATAGTAATATTATTAAATATACCTGATTCAACAGCCCTTTTTGCTAGATCCCACGTGTTTTCTTCAATTTCAAAATTTAATCTATGTTTAAATCTTATTGCCCTAAATATGCGTAAAGGGTCTTCTATAAAGCTTGCATCATGTAATATCTTTATTTTTCTATCGATCAAATCTTTTTTCCCATAAAAATAATCCAATAATTCACCATATGTATTATCATTTAGAGAAATAGCTAATGCATTTATGGTAAAATCCCTTCTTGACAGATCACATTCAATAGAGCTTTTTTCTACTTGTGGAAGGGCTGCCGGTGATTTATATGTTTCCCGTCTTGCAGTCGCAATATCTATTTCAATTCCTTTCTTTGTAACTATATTTGCTGTATTAAACTTTTCATAAATAGTAATATTACCACCAATTATTCTGTTAAGTTTTTCAGCAAATATTATTCCATCACCCTCTACTACAAAATCTACATCATAATTTTGAATACCTAAAAATAAATCTCTTACAATACCTCCAACTAGAAATAAACGGCAACATAGTTCTGATGCAACTGTTTGACTAAAATGAATTATTTCGATTATATCATCTGGTAATCGTTCTTTTATAAGTTCAGCATAATTTCCATTTTGATGATGGTTGTCTCGTATATCCACTTTTTTTGAAACTGTCCTCCCTAAATTTAAGGTTAGTTGCCAATCATACGATTATTATAGCATAATACTGTTGGATAAAAAAGCAAAAATGCAGGTATAAGCAAAAAGCGTCCTGAAAGTCAGGACGGCTAAAATTTTAAACCACATTAATTCTTGCAGCATTTAGTTCACGAATAAAATCTCCAATATCAACTGTGAAATTACCCCTTGAAAGCCAATCTAATTTAATATCGGCTCTTTGTAATGGAACCTCTAATACCTTTTTTTCTGTATAGATTTTCATAAGAACCTCTTGAACTAGAATACCCGGGTCAAGCCACATATTAGTCTTAATATTTAATTTAATATCATCTTGTGGGTCAATAAATATAAATTCTATTGGATTTGATGTATCAGCTTCAAAAATTCTAAACAGATCATCCCCGGTATACTCCTTTTTTCTACCTAAACCTGCAATTCTTTTTCCGCCCAATATAGTACCAAAAAAGTTATATCGATCTAAAGAATAACTCTCTTCAATATCTACACCATTATATATTATTTTCATTTCTGTCTCATATAAATCAATTACATTTACCGCCCGCTGAGCAAATATCTCTACCCATACTTGCAAAGCTAAAACCTCCTTTTATCTTTTAGTTAGAAAAATATATTATCATTACATAATATTCTTTTAAAAAAAATCTGTTACGCATATAATGAGAATATCATGTGGAATTTAAAACAATAAATACCAGCTGATTAAAATAACTGCAAAAAATTATTAAAAATTTATTTTATTTAAATGAAGGATATTTTAAAGCAATGTAGAAATACTATATTAGCTCATCAATGATGAGGGGGTGTAATTTATGAGATAATCTTTATAAAAGCTATATTGGTTTGTCTCCTCTATCGTTTAGGAAAAGGAGGATAGGAAAATGAAAGTTAAAGAGCTTGTTAATGCATTAGATTTAATTACGGGGGGCAGAGTTATAACAAGTACAGATGATTTGTTTACAGGGAAGAATCCATTTGTTGTTATCAAATCATCTAATATACCTGGTAAAGCAATAGTGGAAACACCTGGTTTAGTATATGGTGACCCGGAAGCAGAAATAAAAAAAATTGCTGTTGCAATGACATTGACAGAGAGTTGTATTGAGCTTGCTGGAGCAACGGGAGTTAATGTAATAATTACCCACCATCCTATAGCTGATGCAGCAAATTCTGGAGGAGTGACTCTTGAGAATTATCTAGGTTTATATAATATTTCTGCTATTGAACTGCATGAAGCTTTCCATGGCTTACATCCCGGACTGTCTTTTTTGCACGGTCATAAAGCCTTCAGAGTTGATATCAAATATGGTGGAATACCAGGGAATATTGTTTATGTTGGAAGAGCACTAGACGATGTTAATACATTAGGTGATATCTTGGATCGGTTAAATAAAATGATGAACTTAGATAAAGAATATGAGCTTGCAGATGCTGAAAAAAGCATTCTAAATTATCACGAAATGTATGATTCTGCTACAGCTTTAAGTGCACAAATTATCCTTGGTTCTCCTGATACTCCAGTCGATACAATACTACATATATTCCCACATACTGGTTTCACTTCCAGCCATTTAGTACAAGCAAAAAACGAGCATCCTGAAATAGATACTGTTCTTGCAACAATAAGTAGGGTTAATAAAGAAAGTGAACTTGTTAAAAAAGCCGAAGAACTTAATCTTAATTTTATATGTGGAAATTCACACTCCATGGAAATCTACGAAAACGGGCTTCCATTAGCGTA
>DUOC01000067.1 GCA_012839065.1 Thermoanaerobacterales bacterium
AAATAAATCTAACAAAAAATTAATACTTATAATGCTGTTTATTTTATGTGTTAGCAGTTTTTTTATTAGTATAGGAAACGGGGCTGTAAAAATTTCTTACACTGATATTATAAGAGCCATATTGCGTAAAAGCGATGATGTTCATTATAAGGTAATATGTAATGTACGAATTCCAAGGACCTTGGTTGCAGGGCTTGTAGGTATAAATCTTTCCCTTTCGGGAAGTATCCTTCAAGGGATTATGAGAAATCCTCTGGCAAGTCCCAGGATAATAGGAGTCTCATCAGGTGCCGGGCTGGCAGCTTTGATAATATTAATATTATTTCCTGATTTCTATTATCTTGTTCCGGTCGGTGCTTTTCTTGGAGCGTTTTTTACTACCTTAATAATATACACCCTTGCTTGGAAAAAAGGTGCTGATCCCAACAGGCTTATTCTGTCCGGGGTTGCGGTTTCAACGATTTTAGGTTCGGGCACAAATACCCTGATTACTTTTTACCCTGACAGGGTATCTGGTGTTATCGGTTTTATGGTTGGCGGTTTGTCAGCATCAACATGGATCCAATTTAAAATGATACTTCCCTATACATTATTTGCCGTATTTGTGCTGATGTTTATGCCCTCAAAACTAAATATATTGTCTTTGAATGATGATATTGCTACGGGATTAGGACTCAATGTAGAAAGGACAAGATTTATTTTTATAATAATCTCTTCCATTCTGGCCGGCAGCGCTGTTAGTGCTGTAGGGCTTCTCGGCTTTGTAGGGCTTATTGTACCACATATTACAAGGCTTTTAATTGGTTCTGATTACAGATATTTATTTCCCGGGTCAATACTATTAGGTTCTTCAATAGTAATGCTTTGTGACACATTAGCCAGGGTTTTGTTTGCACCCAGGGAGATTGCGGTTGGTATAATAATGTCAGCCCTCGGAGGTCCTTTTTTCCTATATCTTTTAAGACGGAAGTAGGTGAATTGATTGGGCATTAAAGTAGAAAATCTCAGAGCTTATTATGGTGATAAAGAAGTCATAAAAGGTATGGATTTTGAAATTAAAGATAAAGAGATCGTGAGTATTATAGGGCCTAACGGTTCCGGCAAATCAACACTTCTAAAAGCCATATCAAGGTGTTTAAAAAGTATTACAGGGAATATTTATTTAGACGGAGAAAATATTAATCAACTGGACACAGAACTTGTTGCTCGAAAGCTTGCAATTTTGCCCCAAATTAAGAATGCCCCTGAAGACATCACTGTTGAAGAACTTGTATCTTATGGCAGATATCCTCATTTAGGGTTTGGGAAAAAACTTGGTAAAAAAGATAAAGAAATAGTAGATTGGGCTATTGAAAAGACAGGGCTCGAATCATTTAGAACGAGAAATATTATTACTTTGTCCGGTGGAGAGCGGCAAAGGGCTTGGGTTGGTATGACCCTGGCACAGAAACCAAAATTCCTTCTCCTTGATGAACCGACCACCTTTCTCGATATATCGTTTCAGTTAGAAGTTTTAGAACTTGTTAAGGAACTAAATGAGACCCTAAATATTTCTGTTGTTATGGTCTTACATGATTTAAATCAAGCAGCCAGATATTCGGACAGGATATTGGTAATAGATAACGGCTGTTTATGTATATCAGGTACACCTGATGAAGTTATTACCGACAGGTTATTAAAACACGTTTTTAATGTAGATGCAGATATCTATGAAGACCATGTCAATAAATGCCCGTATTTTATACCCAGGAAAATAGCCTTTTCTCTGTAAGGAGTTGGGATTATGGATCTAATAGAAATAGTTAATGTTACGAAAAAATTTGACAACTTTACAGCAGTAAATAACGTGAATCTAAAAATTAAAAAAGGTGAGTTTTTAGGGCTTCTTGGTCCTAATGGTGCAGGGAAAACAACAATTATAAAGATGCTTACGGGGCTTTTAAAACCAACCGAAGGAGAAATATATATAGACGGTAGGAAAATGTCTAGAAACAATGTTGAAATCAAGAAAAGAATCGGTATAGTTCCTCAATATACGAATTTAGACAAAGAGCTTACCGTATATGAAAACCTGGTCTTTGCAGCAAAACTTTTTAGGATCAACAAAAAACAGTACAGCATAAAAATTAAAGAGCTCTTGGAATTCATGGAGCTGGAGGAATATAAAAACAGGCAAGTATTTAAACTGTCAGGTGGGATGCAAAGGAGGCTGATGATCGCCAAAGCCCTTATAAATGAGCCCGACATTATTTTTCTTGATGAGCCTACTAATGGGGTAGACTTAAACGGCAGAAGGAGGATATGGGATATATTCAAGGTTATGAAAACTGTAGGCAAAACGGTTATCATGACTACCCACTATATTGAAGAGGCTGATTACTTGTGCAGTATGGTTTGTCTTATTAATGAAGGGAAAATATTTAAAAACGATACACCGGATAACCTGAAAAGGGAACAAGGCCGATATACTATTGAATATTTTGATAATCAAAATGGACAAATGGTAACAAAATATAGACATTTTAAATCCAAGGAAGAGGCATTAAATCATGTTCCGAAGATAAAAAACTTCCATTATACTGTTAGAGAAACTACACTTGAAGATGTGTTCTACAATTTGACAAGTAGAAAGGTAGTATAAGATGGAAATAACAACTGTACTTTGGAGAGAATTTATTTTTTTTAAGAGAAGGTTCTTTAAAATAACGGCATCAGCCTTAATAAATCCCCTTTTATACCTTATAGCTTTTGGATGGGGGCTGGGCAGGGACATACAAATAGAAGGTGCTACATATATGCACTTTGTGATTCCCGGTATTATAGCCCTTACAACTATGAATACAAGTTTTAGCGCCATTTCAACCCGTATAAACATATCAAAGATACACGAAAAGAGCTTTGAGTTCTATTTAACATCCCCTGTAAATATGTATCTGTTAACTATGGGGCATGTTATAGCAGGTGCTTTAAGGGGTATGTATGCCGCCTTTTTGATACTCATTATTTCTTGTGTATTTGGTATACATATAAGAATTAATCTGGCTTTTATTCTAATATGTTTTCTTAACAGCTTTCTCTTCGCTGCCTTTGGATACGGTGCTGCCCTATCCATTGACAGCCATTACGACATGAGCAGATTTACCGTTTATATTATGACACCTATGTCATTTCTGTGTGGAACATTTTTTTCTCTAGACAGCCTTCCTTTTTGGGCAAAAACCTTTATCAATATCCTTCCATTAACACATGCATCTGTATCTTTAAGAAATATAGTGATCAACGGTCAGTTTAATCATACTTCAATAATTATCCTTCTGATTTATTCGATCGCCTTTTATTTTTTTGGTGCTGCTATGAGCTATAGGGAAATGAAATAGCAGATAAATATGTCAATGGGAAGGAGTGCTTTGCTGTGATAACCGTAGCCGGAGCTGGCCCGGGAGATCCGGGCTTACTTACTGTCGAAATAAAGGAACAAATAGAAAGTGCAGGCTGTGTATTGGCTTTTGAAAGAATTGCAAAATCACTAAAAGGGGCTAGAGATGACATTATAAAGATAAAGTCAGTTGATGAAGTTATACCTATTATTAATAAACAAAAAGATATACTTATATTGGCTTCAGGAGACCCATGCCTTTTTGGAATATTAGAGTATTTAAGGGAAAAAGGGATAAAGGTTGACAAAGTCCTTCCGGGTATAT
>DUOC01000006.1 GCA_012839065.1 Thermoanaerobacterales bacterium
ATTTAATCAAGGATCGCTATCGCTTTTCTCCTTGACAAAATAATTATTAGCAACTTTAAAAGTTTACAGCATTATTTAGAGATAATTTTTCAGAGGTCGTGTCACATATGTTTGACTTCTCTAGAACAAAAATGAAAAAATAATTTTATTGATATAGAATTATATTTGTTTTTATAGTATAATAGAATGGTCGGGGCGTAGCGCAGTTTGGCAGCGCGTTCGGTTCGGGTCCGAAAGGCCGTGGGTTCAAATCCCGCCGCCCCGACCATTCTATTTAAAACCTACCTGATCTGATGATGGATATTAATAACCAGAATCCCATTATCCCTGCGATAGTGAATCCCAATTCTGCTATAGGAATTCCCCACAAAAGAGGTTTTTTGGTCGCAAAGCTAATTAGAGAAGAACCAATTATTATACCAGCAACAATGATACTAAATGAAAGTCTATTAGAAATAATGTCAAGTTTTGAACCTAATTCATCCAAATTTGTATGCTGAAGATCGATTTTTATATTACCACTCTCTATTTTATCCAATATTGAGTAAACTTGTATAGGAAGCGTATTTAAAAAAAAGTTTAGTTTGCTTATTTTTTCCAATGTTTCTTTCTTAATATGTTTTATTGAAAGTTTTTCTTTTAGTAGTTCTTTTGTAAATGGTTCTGCTATTTCTATTAAACTTATCTCCGCTGACAATTTTTTTATAATACCTTCGAGAGTTATCGTCGCTTTAGTTAATAATGTTAAATCCGACGGAAAAACTACATTATATTTATGGGCAAGCACCATAACTTCTTCAAGACATTTACCAATACTAATATCTGCTAACGGTATTTCATAATATCTGTTATACAGATTGTTTATATCTCTTTTTAAATCGTCGTAATTTACTTTCTTTTTTATAATACCTATTTGTAATAAGTTTAATGTAATTGAATCAATATCCTTCCTCGTAATATTCAAAATCAAGTCAATAAATTTATATTTTAATTTCTCATCTATTCTGCCAACAACACCGAAATCTATTAATGCTATTTGTCCTGTGTCCATAATAAAAACATTGCCCGGATGGGGATCCCCATGGAAAAAACCGTCAATTAAAACCTGCTTAAGGAAAATCTCAGCTAACTTCCTTGCTATGTATTCTGTATCGTGTCCTGCTTTTTTTAATTCGGAAATATTTGAAACCTTTATTCCTTCTATAAGTTCCATAGTTAATACACGTTTTGTAGTAAATTCCCAATAAACTTCAGGTATATAAACAAAATTTATATCAGAAAAATTATGCTTTAATTTCTCTGCATTTCGGCCTTCTCTGCTGTAGTCCATTTCATCTCGGACAGCCCTTGCAAACTCTTCAACTATATCTTCTAAACTGTACACTTTGCCGATTTCTGTTCTCCGTTCAAAAACCCGGGCAATATTAAAGAGCACCTCTAAGTCCCTTTCGATTATTTCCTCTATATTAGGACGCTGAACCTTAACTACAACCTCTTTCCCGTTTTTTAAAACAGCCCTGTGCACCTGCCCTATTGAAGCTGCAGCAAGAGGCTGTTCGTCTATTTCATAAAAAAAATCATAGATAGAGCCACCTAATTCACGCTCAATCTGTTCTTTTGCTTCTGTAAAAGGAAAGGGTGGAACATTATCCTGGAGTTTTTCGAGTTCAGAAGCAATTTCAGATGAAATTATATCTGATCGGGTGCTGAGAACTTGGCCAAATTTTATAAATGTTGGACCCAGTTCTTCTAGCGCCCCCCTAATCCGTCGAGCGAGAGTAGCGGGAGGTTCTTGTGTTTTGCTATTAAATAATATGTTTCGATATGAAAGAAGCCCTTTAAGGCCTAGTATGTCAACAATATAGCCGAGTCCATATTTAAATAAAATATTTGCTATCTCTTTGTATCTGGATAGATATCTGTATCTTTTATATACAGGCATAATCTCACCTGCTTAGAATTGAATTTAATGCTGTTTTCGCGCTTTTTAAAGTTATACCCAAGAAACCTTTATATTTTTTAAATATCTCATCAAGAGAAGAAACAACATAATCTATTTGTTCTTTATTTACTATAAGAGGGGGTTCTAATCTTATGACATTAGGATTGTTCAATGTATAAGCCGTAATTATTCTATATGTATTTAACAGCTCACCGGCAACCATTGAACCAGTATACTCAGAAGCAAATTTATTTAATGCACCTTGTGATATCTTATCTAATATCCCTTTCGCAGGTTGTTCAAACTCTATTCCTATAAGCAGCCCTCTCCCTCTTACATCCTTTATAATTTTATTTTTTTCTTTCAGTTTATTAAGTTTATCAATAAAGTAATCTCCATTTTCTTTTGCTTTTTGGGGTAA
>DUOC01000068.1 GCA_012839065.1 Thermoanaerobacterales bacterium
ACAGGTGATTTAATAATGTCATATAAAATAAAATTAGACAACTTTGAAGGGCCATTTGATTTATTATTTCACCTTATAGAAAAAGAAGAAATGGATATCTATAATATACAAATATCAGAGATTACTGCACAATATCTCGATTATATAAAAAAAATAGATATACTTAATTTAGAAGTAGCAAGTGAATTTATTTTGATGGCAGCTGCTTTATTGGAGATAAAATCTAATATGCTTTTACCAAAATATAAAGAAGCAGAACAGGATAATTCAACAGAAACCGAAGATCCAAGGACAATGCTTGTTCTAAGACTGTTAGAATATAGAAAATACAAAGAATTAGCAAGAGAACTGAAAAAGTTAGAGAATGCCCAAGCCGATATTTATTATAGAAACAATAATCCACAAGAACAAAATAATATTGATAACTTACCTATCAACGGACTAACAATAAATGAAATATTATCGGCTATTGATAATCTAATTGATCGCCAGAAACAAAAAAATCGTAGATACATTATATCAAAAGAGCAATTTTCAATAAAGGAAAAAATAATTCAAATATATAATAAACTTGTAGAATTTAATAAACTTATATTTCAGGAATTATTTTCCGATAATTCGTGTAGGCTTGAGATAATAATAAGTTTCCTCGCTGTTCTTCAGCTATCAAAAGCAGGCAAAATAAGCTTATTCCAGAAAAGACCATTTGGAGATATCTTAATTACAAAAAGAAATAATAGGTGATAAAATGATAGAAGATAATATTTTATCGGCTATAGAAGCCTTATTATTCATATCTAATGAACCATTAACTTTGGATAGTATAGCGGAAATACTAGAAATTGATGAAGAAAAGACAAAAGAAGCGATATTGCATTTAAAGAGGGAATATGAAAAAAACAACTCAAGAGGAATACAAATATCGGAGATCGCTGGTGGCTTCCGCCTCTCAACAAAGGCTAAAGTTAATAAATATATTGAAAAATTGGACAGCAATAAAAAAGAAATCTTTCTATCTCAAGCGGCATTAGAAACATTGGCAATAATCTTGTATAAGCAACCGATCCCCAGGGCTAATATTGAAGATATTAGGGGGGTAAATTCAGAAAAATCATTAAAAACATTGATTGAAAGGGGATTAATCACCGAATTAGGAAGAATTGATGCTCCTGGTCGGCCAATTATATATGGAACCACAAAAAAATGCCTTGAATATCTAGGACTAAACTCCCTTGATGACCTTCCTAAATTAGAAACGTATTAATTTTATATATCAGCGTATTATATTTAAAATAAAGGATAATATAAGTAATAATTATTATAGTTTGTATGGAAGGAAGGTACAAAAAAAGTTAATAATTTATTCTTATTTTTATTTCTCATTGTAATATTATTTATTATATTTTTTCGAATCTCTTTAAATTTGAATTTTCATTATTATAAAAGCAAATCTCAAAATGAAAGTTATATAACTATAAGTACACTATACAATCTGGTTAACATTAAAAAAGAATTTAACAATCCATTTAATAAAAGTATTTTTTTGCAAGAAGGAATATATAATACTAAAAACATAATCAATTACATAAAAAACTTTAAAGTATATCCAAAAAAAATAATTAAATATAAAAAAATAATTGATTACTTAATAAAGCATGTTACTATTAGAAAATTATTTATTAAAGTTGAGCTGGCTTCTGCAGAATCATCAAGTCTCGGAATCGTAACAGGTATTATCTGGGCTGTATATGGTATATTATTTACTCCTTTAATTAGTTATTTTAATTTTAAAAAAGCTATGCCAGAACTAAACATTATACCACGATTCACTAACGAAGATATAATAATAATTGAATGCAATAGTATAATTACGATAAAAATAGCGCATATTATCGTTGCAGCAATAAAATTAATTTCAATCATATTAAGGAGTGAATTAAATGAGCGATCATCCTATCCAGGGTTTAATGAAGACAACTATGGAAAGCATAAGAGAAATGGTTGATGTAAATACAATTGTTGGAAATGCTGTTGAAACCCCCGATGGATGTGTAATAATCCCTGTATCAAAAGTATCATTTGGTTTTGCTGCAGGTGGAGGAGAATATAATACTAATAGTAATACTGACGAACTTCCTTTTGGCGGAGGAAGCGGGGCAGGTGTTACTCTTCAGCCTGTAGCTTTTGTTGTAGTTGGCCAAGGGCAAATAAGATTACTGTCAATACATCAAAATACATCAATTGAAAGGATAATTGATCTTATACCTTGCTTCATTGATAAGATATATAATATAACTCAAAAAAAACAAAAAGATACATAGTCATATTAGAGTGGGTATCCCCCTCTTTTTTTTTACTATAATAAAATAGAGGAAAGAGAGTGTACTTATAGAAAAATAATAAAAGAGGGGGTTAATAAAAATGGAAATAAAAAAAGCCGTAGAATTAATATGGAACAACAGAAAGTATACAACAATGGATCCTAAAGAAGCAATAAGTCATTTAAATGAAGAAGTTGCAGAATCGTTAAAAGCCCTTATGAAAGGTGATGAGGATAGAGCAAAGAGAGAATTGGAAGATGCTTTATCTTGTATTTTAATAGCTTTTAAAGTAATGGATATTGATATTGAAGAAGCAATTTACAAACAAATAAAGCAAATGAAGAGAAGACACGAACAATTAATGATAATAAAACAGGATAAAGTTGAACTTTATGTAGATGGTGTACTAAAAGGTGGTTGGTCAATCTGGGGAAATGAAGATATAAAAGAAGCCGAAAAAATTGCCAAGGAATTCGGTTGTGAAATACAGAGAGAAGATAGTAAATCAAATTAATAGTTAGAAGTGAATATATTTACCAAGTATCTCTCCTATTTTAAAAGAGAATAATAAATTATAACATTTTTAACTTTAAAAATTACTGTAATTAAAATCATTTGAGGAGGGAGCTTATATGCACAAAAAAATATCAATATTATTGCTGATCTGCTTTTATTTATTTACAGGTTTAACTTACGCATCTGATTTACCTAATATTGAAGCAAGCTCATGTATACTAATGGATATCGATTCAGGGCGTATTCTTTACAGTAAAAATATAAATGAAAAAAGGGCTATGGCAAGTACTACGAAAATAATGACTGCAATTATTGCCTTAGAACTAGGGAATATAGAAGATTTAGTTACAATCAGTGAAAATTCCGCTGGTACAGAGGGCTCATCAATATGGCTTGAGTCTGGAGAAATACTTACATTAGAAGAACTATTATATGGTCTTATGTTAAACTCAGGCAATGACGCAGCAGTTGCTATTGCAGAACATATTGGGGGTTCGGTAGAAGGCTTTACCAAACTTATGAATGACAAAGCGAAAGAAATAGGTGCAGTAAACACTAATTTTGCAAATCCACACGGGCTACATGATGATAAACATTATACTACTGCATATGACTTAGCATTAATTACAAGATATGCTTTACTAAATACAGACTTTAAGAAAATTGTGAGCACCACTAGAAAAACAATACCATGGTTTGGTAAGGAATGGGATAGGCAATTATATAATAGAAACAAATTGTTGTGGCAATTAGAAGGAGCAGACGGTGTAAAAACAGGATACACGAAAAAAGCAGGCAGATGTCTCGTTGCTTCAGCTACTAGAAATGACCAACATTTATTATCTGTAGTACTATCCTCTCCCTCAATTTTCGAAGAATCAAAAAGATTACTTGAATATGGTTTCAATAACTATACTAATCATGAGATATTAAAAAATGAAAATCCGATTAAAACAGTAGAGATAAAAGGGGGAGATAAAAACTTCATCTCAATTTATCCAGAAAGGAATATCAAAATTCCAATTAAAGATTATGAAAAGGACAAAATTACAATTCTAATACAAACACCTGATACTGTTACAGCTCCATTAAAGAAAGGTCAAACAATAGGCACAGTAAAGGTCATGCTGAATAACGACTTGGTTGGAATTAGTCCGCTTATAATAAAAGAAGATGTTAATGAACAAAAAAATCTCTACAAGTTAATTAATAACATTTTTCTAAAACTTTTTAAATAACACAATTAACTTTGTGTTATTTTTTTTTAATATGTTTAAAAAAATTAAAGGATTTAATTATATTATGTAGAATATAATATAATAGCTCATCAATGATGAGGAGGTGAATCATGGCAGATGGATCCATATCAATCTAAAATAGTAAAGACAGATTTATATACTCAAAAAACAGAAATACATGGTAATTTAGTTGCAGTACTAGATTGGGCTCATGATAATAGAAAGTTAGAATTAATATATCCAGCTTCAAGATGTCTTTTAAAAAATGAAATTCATGAGTTAATTTTGACTGATGAAAAAGCTAAACCAGGGGATATTGTAAATAAAGTATCATATATTGGGTTTTTTGAAGTCAAAAATGGCGGAGTAATTTTACAAGGTGATGAAATTCTTATAGGGGATCAATTTATTGGAGAAATTGCTGGTTATGATGAAACCCATATGCCCAATCATATGAATATAGTTATTTACAGCAGTATTTTAAGTACCGGTCAAGATAAAGGACTAAAATTAAACGAGAAAGTTATTATAAGAAAATCTGAAAAATAACATTAATACGAAAAGGAGGTGCTTATTTGTCTATCAATGAAAAGCTTAACAAAATGGGTATCCAGATACCACAAACACCAAAACCGGTGGCTGCTTATGTTCCTGCAGTAAAGACGGGAAGTTATATTTATACTTCTGGGCAAATCCCATCTGTCGATGGCAAACTAATGTATAAAGGAAAAGTAGGTAAGGATCTTTCATTGGAAGAAGGTTATGAAGCAGCTAAGATATGTGCAATTAATTGCTTAAGTGCAATTAAATCTTTAATTGAGGATCTTGATAATATCGATAAAGTTATTAAAGTAACAGGATTTGTTAACAGTGCGGAAGGGTTTAACCTTCAACCTAAAGTCGTTAATGGTGCATCAGATTTTTTAGGCAATCTTTTCGGAGATAAAGGAGCCCATGCCAGGTCGGCAGTTGGGGTAAGCTGTCTGCCGTTGGATGCCGCCGTAGAACTTGAGATGATAGTTAGAATAAAGGATTAAAAAAAAGGAGTTTGATAGCATGGCAAAATTTAAATTTAAATATCAAATGTATAAATACTTACAAGAGAATTTATCAAATATATATGCTGAAGCCAGAGAAGCTTCAGAAAAAATCGGAATACCGACTGAACTAAAAGGTAAATTTGGTTTGACAGGTGCGGTTTCAGGTTGTCCTTCGCCATTAAGAAAAGATGTTAAAGAGAGCATTGAAAAAGGAACAAATGAAGTTATTCCACTTGTTACTCTAGTTGAAAAAATAAGAGAAATTGTAAAAGAAGTATATGGTGATGAATATGATGCTGCACCAATTAATACTTGTGAAGCAGGTCTTTGGGTTACTTTTGACGTATTATTTTCACCACCAATGCAAGGCAGAGGTGATAGTTATCAATCAAGATATATAGCATTATATGAAAAACATTTACATCACCAAGGAGGCTACGGTAGACCCTTCCCGCCAAGATATAAGGATATACTTGCAGACAGAGGTTCAACTGCTGGAGAACTAGGGTTTCATGGTAAGAGATTAAATAACTTAAGTGTATACTATGCGCCTTTAGTGGGTGCAAATTATGATGTGCATGGAATTAAGTATCATCCTGTTCCTCTTTTAACAAATGTTGACCCAGAAGCATCTGGGAAAAATATATCAAAAATTGCAGAACGAAACTCAGATATATTAACCGGTATAACATCATTAGGTTATGATACCCCGGGTTACGGATATTCCATAAAAGATAAAGATGGAACACCGATAATGCAAAAAACCTTATCACAAATTGCAAAAGAATTTAACGTGCCTTATGTTGTTGACAATGCTTGGGGTGTTCCCTTTATAGGTCACGATATAAGGAAAACAGGTGCAGATGTAGTCATCTATAGTATGGACAAAGCTTCTGGATCATCTACCAGTGGTTTAATTATAGGTAAGGAAGAAGTAATGGTTCCCATAAGAAGAGCTTTGGGTATGCATGGCGATAGATGGGGTACAACAGGTTCATATGGTAAAGCAGCTTATGTTACTAATGATCCTGGTAAAGAAGCCTTATTAGGTCAATTAGCTGCACTAAAAGCATTAAAAGAACGCCCCGATACACTTACTAAACCAGTAGATGATCTTTATAGGATAGTTTTAGAGGAATTCGAAGGAATCCATCCTAGAATCAAACAAGGTTTGATTATTACAAAAACTTATAATTCAACAGCCGTTGAAATAAATTACGAAAACACTTGGAAAGACGATGAACTTGGATTGCCAATATTTTCAATCGAAGATATGTATGCAGGGACAAATATATTTCAATCCGGAATGGCACAAATGGGTATTATTCCGACAATAGCATATGACGCAAATATTTATATTTCCCCGGGGTTAGGGACAACTGACGAAAATGGGCAAATTATCGAAGACAGAGCACGTTATTGTATTAAAGGATTAATTAAACTTATGGAAATAGTTGCAAAGTATAGCGGATATATAGATTAGAATAACTAAAAAAAAGTGTACTATATTCGTTTCTATAATAATAAATTTTCTAAAGGGGGTGAGCAAAATTGAAAAAAATAGTTGTTATTGGGGGCGGATGGTCTGGATGTGCTGCTTCTCTTGTTGCAGCAAAAAAAGGATGTAAAGTGGTTTTATTAGAACGTACAGATATGCTTCTAGGGACCGGATTAGTAGGTGGTATTATGAGAAATAATGGAAGGTTTACTGCAGCAGAGGAACTAATTGCTATGGGAGGGGGTGAACTTTTTCAGATTACTGATTCTGTAGCAAGACATAAGAATATAGATTTCCCCGGGCATAAACATGCCACCTTATATGATGTAGCTAAAATAGAGCCGGCAGTAAGAAAATTACTTAATGAAACAGGTATAGATATTAGGTTAACAACACGAGCAAAAGATGTAAAGATGGATCATGATAAAATAGTATCAATAATAACAGATGACGTCGAAGAAATAGAAGGTGATGTTTTTGTAGAAACAACAGGAACAGCCGGACCCATGGGTAACTGTGCTAAATATGGAAATGGGTGCGCAATGTGTATAATCCGTTGCCCAAGCTATGGCCCCAGGGTTAGTATTGCTGAAAGGGCTGGAGTAAAAGAAATGATGGGCAAGAAAAAAGATGGTTCTATCGGTGCCATGAGCGGTTCTTGTAAACTTCTTAAAGAATCTCTTTCGGACGAAATTGTAAAACAGCTTAACGAAAAAGGTGTGGCAGTAATACCGGTACCAAAAAAACTCCAAAAAGAAGATGCTTTAAGTAAAAAAGCTTGTCAGCAATATGCTTTAAAAGAATTTGCTGAAAACATTGTTCTTCTTGATACAGGCCATGCAAAATTAATGTCACCATTTTATCCATTAGAAATATTAAGAACAATACCCGGATTTGAAAACGCTAGATATGAAGATCCATATGCGGGTAATAAAGGTAATTCGATTAGATACCTTGCAATTTCACCAAGAAACAATAAACTTCAAACTGAAGGAGTCAAAAATCTATTTTGCGGAGGAGAAAAAGCAGGTCCTTTAGTCGGACATACAGAAGCTATAGTTACAGGTACTTTGGCAGGCTATAACGCTTCAAAATTAGCAAAAGGAGAAGAACCTATAGAACTACCCGTTGAACTTGCCATCGGTGATGCAATAGCTTATGTTGGGGAACAAATCAAATCTGAAGAGGGTCTTACCAACAAATATACGTTTTCAGGTTCTGTATACTTTGAACGGATGAAAGCAAAGGGATTATATACTATTGATATAGCTGCAATAAAAGATCGTGTAAATAAATCAGGTATGGCAAATATCTTTTCATAACTATTGGAAGGTAGTAGATAATTCTACTACCTTCTATAAATTTAAAATAAAATAATAAACTTTTTAAAACATATTTTGTACTATATAATATAACGTAAGGCTATAATAATTAACGGGAGGATAATAAATGGAGCAGATAAAAGATAATAGTGTATTTTACATACTAAAAATCATTGAAAATTCTGATTGCCCTCTTGGCTCGGGGATAATAAGTGAACAACTTAAAATATACGGATTTGATGTAAGTGAAGCTACTGTAGGGAGAACTTTGAGAGAGTTAGACTTAAATGGATATACCGAAAAGGTTGGGTTTCGCGGAAGGACTTTAACTAAGAAGGGGAAAAATAGACTTAAAGAACTTGAGCAAGAATATGAATTGAAGCAGTATGGCAATGAATTAATAGATCTGTTGAAAGTAGAGAAGAAAAATGAATTGATTGATATTCTTATTGCGCGCAAAGCTATTGAAAGAGAACTAGCAAGATTAGCTGCAGCAAATGCCGAAGACGAAGATATTAGAATTTTACAAAATATAGTAAATTCTCACGATATGCATATTGATGATTATATGGCAGGAGCAATTGATGATGTGAAATTCCATAAACATATTGCAAAAATGTCGAAAAATAGAATATTAGAAGCAGCAATGGATTTAATCAGACAGCAAGGCCAGCTTTCACCTGTTTTAGGTTATATAAGAAAAAAGGTTAAAAGCAATATTGTAAGTGACCATAAGGAAATTTTAAAAGCAATATCCCAAAGGAAACCGGATGATGCTGAAAAAGCTATGGTTAAACATATCGAGAACTTAATCAGAGATGTTAATAAGTACTGGAAAGAGGTAAATAACGTTTAAAGCAAAAAAACTCATATATTTATTTTCAAAACTAATATTTAATAATAAATCTCTTAATTAACTTTTCAAATATACTTTGAGGAGGAAAGATTATGCAAGATGTATTCAGTAGAGTGTTAGATGCGATAGATATAGAAACATATTTAATATGTGAAAGTGAAGATGAATGTAAAGAAATAATATACGGAATATTAAATAAAATGGGGCTAAAAGATGTAAGCATTGTTTTTATTGAGCATAATGGCCCAGGCGCTCGTGTAAGGGCAAGAGGATATATCCATAAACCTGGGGATACATATGGATGGTTAGAAATTAACAGGAGGGCGGATGGCCAATGAAAAAAAAGGTATTACTAGTGCCGTTAGACCCAGTTCACGACATCGGTTTGAAGCTTATAAAAAAAGGACTTCAGGAAGTTGGGCATTCTACTATTTTATTACCACCCGATTTATCACAGGAAGAGATTATTAGTAAAATAATAGAATCACAAGTAGACACAGTTCTTATAAGTCGCACATTAGGATACGGTGTTGCAGAGGTTTTGGGTAGATTTATAGATCTTGCAGATGCTGCAGGCTTAAGAGATAATGTTAGATTTGCATTAGGAGGTATGGCAATAACTCCTAAACTTGCAGCAGAATTAGGTTTTGATGCCGGTTTTGGTCCGGAAACAACTATTGAAGAAGCTATAGCTTTTGTAGAAGGTAGAGAGTATTTGCCTGATCAAAAGAGAA
Source organism: Thermoanaerobacterales bacterium (assembly GCA_012839065.1). GTDB lineage: Bacteria > Bacillota > Thermosediminibacteria > Koleobacterales > Koleobacteraceae > DUOC01. The sequence continues at coordinate 9,526 of DUOC01000068.1, forward strand.
GTTTAAAGGTAAAGAGAGATATAACAAGTAAATATGATTACAAATATAAAAACAATAGAATAAAAAAATTACTGGATGAAATAACAGATCAAATATTAGATTGGACAGCTGATAAAACATCGCCCGGAGTTAAAAGGGCCCATATAAGAGAAGAGATTTTTAAATCTAAAAATGATAAAGATAAAGCAGAATTAAAAAAACAATATGCTGCTTTATGTGATAGTTCGGTCAAAAATCATTATTTAAAAGGTGATCTTCATAATAAAACACGTCTATTAACATTTGAGGAAATTAGAGCATTTGACGAGTACATAAATAAACTTAAAAAGAAAATGATTCTTAAAACCATCCAAAAAACAGAAGAAAATCCTATTGTATTTATTCAGTATGGAACAGGCTGTCCATTTATGGATATTGCTCATATAAAATTAGCTGAAGCATGGGGAGCAGATGGTGTTATCCACTTTGATCCTTCGTGGGGAGCAAGGACAGAAGGTTTTTATGAAGGCTTTTTAACTCACGAGGAAGATGGTTCTGTAATAACAACTGAGAATCTTTTTAAAATTAAGGATTGTATAGATGAAAATGTTTTGTGGCAGGTAAGAGCTCATAGGGGGGTAAACACTCCTGAAACCGTAGTAATAGCCGGTAATGCAGGTGCAGACTTAACAAAAATAAATATTGCATATGGTTCATTAGGAGGAGGGACTGACCCTGCCAGATTGACAGTAGATGCAGTAGAAGCAATAAAATTTGCTGCAAAATATAAGATGCCTTTTGATGTAGTAACAAATGAAGAATTAAGCGGAGTTCCAGCTTATAAGGCCTTTGCTGGAATGCTTATAGTAACAAATTTAGCACTTCGCTTGGGTGCCAAACCAATCCTACAACCTTTATTTTGCTATTCACCAGAAGTAATCCTGGGAGGTCAAATGGCAGATAATTACATTGACTTTAATTCTGCAAAAATCTACGGGCTAAGAGAAATAATTAATGCACCAATTTGGCCAGGCGCACCAATAGGATTTTTAACTCATACTGAAGATAGGATACAATCTTCTTTAACAACAGCTTTACATGCCGCTCTAGCTTCATCTTTGAAAGTAGACGCTATATCCATTTCATCTTCAGATGAAGCTTTTTCGGGAGGACCAATAACAGGAGCTTCAAGAATCGACACATTAAGAGCAACACAGGAAATCTTTAGATTTTTTGGTCATGCAGAAATTACTCCGACAATAAAAGCGAGAGAGTGGGCTGATGAATTAGTTGAATGTATTGAAGATGTATTAATTAAAGTTGCCGATAAAGGTGATTTTGTACAATCTTTATATGATGGACTTCTTGGGAACAAAGAAGAAGGAGCATATCCAGGAAGAGCCGGAAAAAATACTATAATAAAAATATAGGCGGAGATAACATGGTAAAAATAATAGGGATAGCCGGAACTGCAAAAAATACAGGCAAAACGACTACAACATTAGCATTATTAGAAGAAACTCAAAAAAGAAAAATTAAAACAGGGCTAACAAGTATAGGTTATGATGGAGAAGAAATAGATAATGTTACCGGTTTACCTAAACCCAGGATTATGGTCAGCTGTGGAAATATTGTTGCAATTGCTGAAAAGTGTTTAGATGTAAGCACTGCTGAAATAGAAATTATTGAAAGAACAGATTTTTCGACACCATTAGGCAAAATAATGATTGGGGTCATAAATAAAGAAGGGCTTGTTGTTTTAGCGGGTCCAAACAAATCAAAAGATTTAAAAATAATAATTTCTTTATTAAAAAAACACGGTAGCAAATTTATTATAATTGATGGGGCTTTAAACAGATTAGTTCG
>DUOC01000069.1 GCA_012839065.1 Thermoanaerobacterales bacterium
CTATCCCCTAGAATCCGACCAATAGAATCTCCCCTTAGGAAGATTTAGATTAGCGCAGTAAGCGAAACCTAGTAACATCATAAGAGTAAGCCGGCAAAAAGCGATACACATATGGCTGCCGCCAACCACCATCTATCTATACACATATGGCTGCCGCCAACCACCATCTATCTATACACATATGGCTGCCGCCAAAATAGGCACCACTTTACCAACAGGCGGCTAGAGGCTACCTTTACTTTTGATGGTGAAACTTGCTGTATATAATTCATATGATGCACAATATATCCTGGGTTATTGAAGGGAACGATGCCCTATTGTTCTGCTTTATAAATTAAAATTTCTTCCAATTCTTATTAAACTAGTGTATAATTTTTTTAAACGTCTCTATAGCGGAGAGGATAAGATTATGGAAATGACAAGACATAAATTGATCATAGGCAACTGTATGAGCATGAGAGAAATAGAAGACAACAGTGTGCATTTAATGGTTACTTCCCCACCTTATTTTAACGCACCATTTGATTATAAAGGTGTGTTTGATGATTATGATCACTATTTGACGATGTTAATGAAGTGTGCAAGTGAAGTATATAGGGTGCTGCAAGATGGGCGGATAGCTGCTTTAAACATCGATGATATGCTTATTAAAGGCAAGAAATACCCTATAACCGCAGATGCGACAAAGATATTTATAGAAGCCGGTTTCAAATACCGGGATAAAATTATATGGAAGAAACCTGACGGCTATTTAAGGATCAGCAGACGCAGTGGAGTTTTAATACAGAACCCTTATCCAATGTATTATTACCCCGATAATTTATTGGAAAGCATAATTATTTTTCAAAAAGGTGATTTTGATTACAAGTCTATATCTGCCGAAGTCAGAGAAGCGTCAAAAATAGAAATCCAAGAAATAAAGGATAACAAGTGGTATATGAATTTCTGGGAGATGACAAATGTATTACCGAGCTCCAAATTGGAGAAAGGGATAGCTGCCTTTCCTGACAAGCTGCCATATAGGATTATTAAACTTTTTTCGTATAAAGGGGAGACAGTTTTGGACCCATTTGTCGGGAGCGGTACAACAATGAAAATAGCCAGACAGCTTGGGCGCAACAGTATCGGCATTGAAATCAAGAAATCACTTGAACCGATAATAAAAGAAAAATTGGGATTTGCTAATGTCCAAATGAGTTTAAATAATTACTGTGATACTTATGAGGTTTATATGCGAGAAGATGACAGATATGGATATATTTGCTAGAATGAACGAAACAGAAAACAGAATAGAAATATGGCAATCTAATAAACTGACCTGCCAAATAAAAAAGATAGTAGGAAATGATATACTTGATGTATATTTTGAAAAGAGAAAGAATATCCTGAAAGAAGACTAATATTATTTGGGAGGGGGTTTTTTGGTGATACGTGCGTTTAACTTCAGGAAATACAAAGCTCCGCTAATTGTTTTATTAATTATAGCAATAAGTATAACAGGATATTTTGCTTTTTTTAAGAGAAGCTCAACCCAATTGTACAGCAAACAATATAAAAAGATTGCAGGGCAGTGTACACATTACGATATATATGCGGATTTCAATCCTGAAAATAAGTCTATAAATGCCGTACAAACGGTTAGATATAAAAACAATACAAACACCACATTAAATGAACTGTATTTTTATCTTTATCCAAATGCATTTAAAAACGAAGATATGACACCTTTTCCCGGCGAAGAGTTTTCAAGGGCTTATCCCAACGGGTTTGATCCAGGCTACATAGAAATTAATTATATAAAAGCTGGGGAAGAGGAACTGGATTTCAAATTAAACGATATATATTTACAAGTTCCCCTACCCTCAAAAGGGCTAAAACAAGGTAGAGAAATTTCCCTAGAAATATCTTTCAAAGTGCAAATACCTAACTGTTTAGGCAGATTCGGATATGGTGAAAAGACATTTAATATCTGCAACTGGTATCCAATTCTTGCCGTATATGATGAAAATGGCTGGAATCTGGATCCCTATTATGCAATTGGGGACCCTTTTTACAGTGAATCATCTATATATCAGGTTACAATTGAGGCACCTAAAGATTTTATTATAGCATCTACAGGTGAACAGGTTGAAGTCAAAGATAAAGATGATACAAAAAAAATATGGACTATAGAAACAGGGCTTGTCAGGGACTTTGCATGGACAGCAAGCAGTGATTATAAGATTGCTTCTACAACTGTAGACGGCATCAAAATTTACTCCTATTATTTTCACGAAGGAGGGGGCAAAGACGCACTCAAATCAGCAGCAGAATCTATAAGATTTTACAACAGGTACTTCGGGAAGTATCCATACGAAAATTATTCTGTTGCAGCTGCAGATTTCTATATCGGGGGCATGGAATATCCGAATCTTGTTTTGATAGATAGGACTCTTTATGGAGGCAGTTTTTTAGAGTACATAGTGGTCCATGAAACGGCACATCAGTGGTGGTACGGGCTTGTAGGCAGCAATCAGGTAAAAGAAGCATGGCTCGATGAAGGGCTGACCGAATATTCTACGATTATGTTTTTAGAGAATAAATATGGCAAACAGGGCAAACAAGCATATGATGATATTGTAAAAAGCAGGTATCATTTTTTTGAACTATCAAATCCATTGGATTTCAGGGTCTTAAGGGCTTTGAACGAATTTGAAGGTTGGAAGGACTATGATGCTTTAGTTTATGCACGAGGCGCAATGGTATTCGGAGAGATTAGAGAAGAAGTTGGTGATAAAACATTCCAAAAGGTTATGAGCCGTTATTTGGAGGAGTATATTTATAGAAATGCTACAACGGAAGACCTTATAAGGCTCTGGGAAAAAGAGACTAATAACACAATCGACAGATGCTTCTTTAATAAAATGCTAAATATTATGCCTGATGATGAAAAAGAGAATATTTCTGCTGCTTAAAGAAACTATCTTCGACTAAAAAGAAATTATCTGCAATTAACCTGATTATTTGTTATTGCATTTTTTAACAGAAAAATGTAAAATGAATTATGTCTTGACTTTTGTATTCAAGTTTTTCTCTTTTTTATTGTTCAATGTATTTGGACATACTACTATAATAATAGTTAAAGATGCTTGTACCTTATTTCCTATACTGTGCCTTATATCCAAAACAGTCTTTAACGGGGTGACCAAGTACAATTTGCTGTATGCAGCAGTGTTTCCATTGCCAGAACAACGCTGTTAAATCTTACCAACAAAAACAAGAAGGAAAATTTGTTTTTGTGAAGAATGTTTATAATGTTTAACAAAATCAAAGGGGGAGGTAAATGATTCAGGAAGAAAATGAGACAAGTTTAGGGAAAATTGTTAAATTAATGAGTAGATTTAAGCATAACCCGTACATAATTGGAGTTTTAGTTGGCTCTCTTCTAATATTGAGCATGTTTGTATACTACAACTATAATACAGCATTTGCAGTTGAAATAGACGGTATGGAAATAGGGATAGTTAAGAACAAGGAAGAATTCAATTTAATAATAGATGAACTTACAGACGAATTAGAGAACCGCACAGGTTCAGACATTCAGATTCTTGACAAAATTGAGTTTAGAAAGTTGAAAGGTTTTAACCACAAGCTGACATCAGAAGATGAAATAAGGAAAGAATTAAATTCAATAAAATATAAAGTTAAAGCGGCTATTATAATGATTTCAGGTCAAAAGGCCGTCTGTGTAAAAAACGAAGAAGCTGCACACAATGTAATTGAAAAGGTTAAAACTTCTTTTGCAAGAAATGACGGAAAAGCCAAGTTGGAAGAAGCCCAAATCCAAGAAGAGATTAAAATTCAGGAAGATTATCTGACACCTGAAGAAATTATAGATGAGGAAAAGGCAGTAGCTAATATAATCAGAGGAACAGATGAAATAAAGATACATAAAGTAAAAAAAGGTGAATCCTTATGGACTATTGCAAGAAACAATAATATGACAGTAGATGAATTAAAGAAAGCAAATCCACAAATAAAAAATGAGCTGATAAAAGACGGGCAGGAACTGAATCTTATTGTTCCTAAACCATATGTAAATGTTATTACTAAAGAAATTGTTACATATAATCAGAATATCCCCTACTCCACTAAAATAGAGAATGATAGCAATTTGTGGTCATGGGAAACAAGGGTAAAAAAGAATGGCACATGTGGTGAAAAAGAAATAAAGGCTATGATAACCTGTAAAAATGGAGTTGAAATTGAAAGACAAATCCTTGAAGAAAAGGTAACCAGAGAGCCTGATTATCGTATAGTTTCGAGAGGAACAAGGACTGCACCTTCAAGAGGAACCGGAAGGTTTATATGGCCTGTATCAGGAAAGATAACATCACCCTTTGGCAAGAGAGGGAGGGAATACCATACAGGAGTTGATATCGGTGCACCAACCGGCACCCCTGTTAAAGCTGCAGACAGCGGTATTGTAATTTTTGCCGGCTCTAGCGGCAACTATGGTAAACTTGTAAAAATTGATCATGGCAACGGTTTTACTACATATTATGCACACAACAGCAAAATTTTAGTGAGCAAAAGTGAGAAGGTAGAAAAAGGGCAGACTATAGCCCTTGTCGGGAGAACCGGACGGACTTCAGGGTCACACCTTCATTTTGAAGTAAGGAAAAACGGAACGGCTATGGACCCGATGAGCTTTTTCCGATAGACTGTGAAACAAAAAAATTACATATTATGAAAGTCGCCGGGAGTTTTTTCCCGGCTTTTTTTATTTTTAAAAACCCTTTAATATTTTAATAAATAAGGCAGCGATACCTGCGGCTACCAACGGGCCCGTAGGTATTCCTTTGAAAAAGGAAGATCCTAAAATACTTCCAAAAACTAGCCCAATCATAATCTCAGGATTTTCTGTTAGAAGTTCAACCCCTTTATTGCCTAAAATTGCTGAACAAATCTCTACACCCACAGCTATTAGCCCTTCAGAGGAAAATATTATTTTGTATATTAAAGAAATCGAAACCTCATCTGAGGCAAAGGGTATAAGTATTCCGATGATTAGGAAAAGTATTCCTAGGTTTCCGTTCAGTTCCCGCAACTCAAATGGAAGTCGGTAAGAACTTAGGGCTAAAAGGTGCCAGACTGGTACTCAAAGTAATGACCCCTGCATCACTGCCACATATTATCACAGGTATAAGAATAGGGTGAGCAAGGGCTTGGCAGGCTTCTGTTGCTGCAGAAATGGTCTTCGGGGCATCTGGTGGTGAAGGGGGTATAGGATGGTTCTTATATAAAAAGAGGTTTATGATGGAAATTCCCGGTGTGTTTGCCGGGGGTTGCGGCAAAACCACACTTTTAAGATGTATTGCCGGGCTGGAACCGGTAAGTAAGGGTTTAATAAATATAAATGGAACAGAGATAAAAGCCCCGGGCACTGATCGTATGATGGTTTTTCAGGACTTCAACCAACTGTTCCCATGGCTTAACGTGCGAAATAATATAATTTTCCCTTTAAAAGTAGCAGGCAGGGGTCAAAATGATAAAGAACGAAAACAATTAGCAGACTACTATTTGGAATTAGTTGGGATGAATGATTATATAAATCTGTATCCATACCAACTATCTGGCGGCATGAAACAGAGAACTGCAATAGCAAGAGCCCTTGCTTTAAATCCAAAAGTCCTGCTGATGGATGAACCATTTGGCAGTCTTGATGCCGTAACCCGCACTGATCTGCAGGAAGAATTGTTGAAAATATGGGAAGAAACCAAGGTTACAATTATATTTGTTACTCATAATATAGAAGAAGCACTGCTGCTTACAAACAGGATAATAGTTATGAAATCGGGCAGGATCGAAAAAATAATGCAAAATTCTATACCAAGACCCAGACATTATAACATGAGAGAATTCATATGTATGTGGGAAGAGCTGCGTGAGCTGCTAACCGGCAAAGACAGCAAAGTAAAAACCGTCAGGAAAATAAAAAAAGAAGCAGAGCTTGCATTCTAACAGTTTCCGAATTCTTTTTTATCCTCCATAAACTTATCGGTGATAAAAATTATTGCCAATATTAAAGTAAGTATAACGATCCCGGATGAAAAAGCCAACGGTATTGCCTTGCCTAAATCTTCTATATAACTGTACAAAGGTGGTCCGACAGCCACCCCAAAGAATCTTACAGTTCCGTAAAGGCAAGTTACTACACCTCTCCTCTTTGTGCTAACTGAGCTTGTGATAAAAGTATTTACGGGGGGCAGGACACTGCCAACACCGATCCCTAATATAACAACAGATGCGAAAAGTAACCAGAACGAAGAGAATACCGCAAACCATACTGCAAAGGCTATCGGTATAGAAAGCACACCGTACACAAAAAAAGGTGCATACCAAGAGATAAGACCAACGGCAGCTCCCAGGAGAGGGCTAACAACTTTGCCTAATCCGTTAGATGCTTCCAAAAAGCCTAATGCCTTAACTCTTTCACGACTCTTGAATATATCTCCCGTCAGTGCCATAGCAAGCTGGTATGTCCCTCCTGCACCTATGCCCTGTATGATTCTCCCTATAAGTATGACATAATAAGGTTCGCTTAATAATAATGCTGCAGTACCTGCTATGAGCCCGCCTAGTCCATATACTATCAGAGCCGGGGTTATTATAACTTTTCTGCCAATATGATCAGACAAGATACCTGCAAAAGGGATAACCAAACCAGCCGGCACTGAGAAAGCCGTTATCAATAAACCTACTTCCAATTGAGTAATATCTAATGCTGATTTTATTGAGGGTAAAACAGGTATAAGCATAGAGTTGCCCAAAACCATTATAAAAGGCACCAGACATAAGACAGCGAATTTCAACTGTGTACCTTTTTCCATCTAGAGCTCAACTCCTTCATATATTCTAAATTTCCCAATATGCCTGCTGTTTAATCAGGAATAATATGTATGGATTCTGTAGTTAGATGCCGACATGTAATAAAAATGTAATATTTACTTAATATTGACTTAGCAATTATCTGTTACTATAAAAATAAGCAAAGTAACACTTTGATCCCCCCTTTAATATATTTTGGTATCACTGGGAACGGCCTTTAAAGGCCGTATTTTTTTATTGCCAGAAGTTTTTTAACCCAGCAGAAAAATCCAGATTCTGATTGAAGGGAAACAGGGGCACTGTAGAGAAATATAAATAATAGCAATTAACTAGAGGTGGTGCTTCATGAAGGGTAAGATATTAGTTGTAGATGATGAAAAACCTATTGCTGATATTCTTAAATATTATCTTGAAAAAGAAGGTTTTGAAGTTTCAGTGGCATATGATGGAGTTGAGGCTGTTGAAAGCGCCTTCGAGGAAGAACCTGATCTAATAATATTAGATATTATGCTTCCCAAATTAGACGGCTTTACAGTATGCAAAAAACTACGTGAACATTTTACGATGCCAATATTGATGCTGACAGCGAAAGAAGAAGAAGCTGACAAAGTAAAAGGTCTTGAACTGGGTGCTGATGATTATATAACAAAACCGTTTAGCAATAGGGAACTTATTGCCAGGGTAAAAGCCAATCTTAGACGTGTTAGTATTCAGGAATCATGGGGCAGCGAAACATCGAAAACTATCAAAACAGATAATCTTGTAATTGACCTTGATAAATATGAAGTTACTAAAAAAGGTAAACCTGTCCAACTTACACTAAGAGAATTTGAGCTGTTAAAATACCTTGCCTGCCAAAAAGGACAGGTATTTTCAAGAGAACAATTGCTTAAAGATGACTGGGGTTATGATTATTATGGAGATATGAGAACCGTTGACGTGACTGTAAGAAGGCTTAGAGAGAAAGTAGAAGACGATCCGGGCAACCCTAAACTTATACTTACTAAACGTGGATTAGGGTACTTGTTCAAGGAATAATTTTAGAAAAGGTGAAGGTCCCTATGTTTAAAAGCATCCAGTGGAAAATGGCAATAATATATTTCCTCTTAATTTTACTTGCCATGCAGGTTATAGGTGTGTATCTTCTCAAGTCTTTAGAGCAGTACCATCTTGAAAACCTGTCTTCTTTTTTAAGTAACCAGGCACAGCTTATGTCAAGTTTTTTAGAGAGATATTTGAGAGAGCCTTATGATACAGAACATATAGATGAACTGCTTATGGAATTTGGGAAACAGATGACTGTAGAAATAAAAGAAATATATGTGCTTGATCCTATAGGCAGGATAATAAGCACTTCACGTTCAGACCTGTCCGGCAGAGGCAAGAAGCTCCTTTCCAATGAAATTGCAAAGGCAATGGCTGGAGAAGTGGGAGAAGATATAAGAGAAGATCCTTCTGCCAATAAAAGATTGAAATACCTCGCATTCCCAATACGATCCGGTGGGGATGTTGTAGGGATTCTTTATATTGTTGCTTCATTAGAAAACATATATAATACCCTGAGAGATATCAAAGAAATTCTCATGGGAGCTACTATTCTAGCATTAGTTATCACAGCTTTCCTAGGATTTGCGCTTGCAAAAACTATTACAGGCCCAATCCAAGAAGTAACTTCAAAAGCTGCTGAACTCGCCAAGGGGGATTTTGATCAGACTATCGAAGTTAAGTCAAATGATGAGATAGGTCAGCTGACCAGGATGTTTAACTACCTTACCTTAAGGCTTAAAGAAACACTTGGTGAAATATCTAACGAAAAAAGCAAGATAGAAGCTATACTCACCTATATGGCAGATGGTGTGATAGCAGTAAATAATATGGGTGAGATAATCCATATAAACCCAAGAGCCATGGAAATGTTGGGTATTTATTCAGAAGCTATAGGGCATAATTTTTCAGAAGTATTCTCTGAGGCTTTTGGCGGTATTACCCTGGAAGAATTATTTGCCCAAGATGGTAACAGTCATGAGATTTCATTGGAATTAAAATCTTCTGTTCTTCATGCCCATTTCGCTTCTTTTAGGAACGAAAAAGGTGATATATCCGGTATTGTAATAGTAATAAGAGATATAACAGAGCAGGAAAAACTTGAGAAAATGCGCAAAGAATTTGTTGCGAATGTATCACATGAAATAAAAACCCCTATAACTACGATCAGAAGTTATGCAGAAGCCCTAATGGAAGGTGCCCTTGAAGATGAGGCTGTATCAGGTAAGTTTTTAAATGTGATAATAAATGAAACAGACAGGATGTCAAGATTAGTAACAGATCTTTTGCAGCTCTCAAAGATGGATTATCAAGAAAAGCAATGGATAAAAGAAATAATACAGCTGCCGCAAGTCGTAGAAGATGTGGTGACCAAATTAGATGTTACTATAAAACAGAAAAATATGAGAGTTTATCGTAATTTTTGTAATGAGCCTTTAACTATACTTGGTGACAGAGACAGTATAGAACAAGTCATATTAAACGTACTGGGGAATGCCATAAAATACACTCCGGAAGGCGGTAATATTGAAATCAAAGGTAAACTCAAAGAAGGAAGGGCAGTACTTTCTATAAAAGATAACGGTATAGGTATCCCGGAAGAGGATCTGCCCAGGGTTTTTGAACGTTTTTACAGGGTGGACAAAGCAAGATCCAGAGACCTGGGGGGTACAGGTTTAGGGTTGTCTATTGCGAAACAGATTATTGAAGCCCATGCAGGAACTATTGCAATGGACAGCAGATATAAGGAAGGGACTGTTGTAACTATTACATTTCCTGTTTATACAAGGGAAACTAATTAACAATAACGGGGGATAGATTTCCAAATGGACAGAGAAAATATCAAAACTATAATATTAATAGTGTTGGTAATTATAAGCGTTTTTTTCACATCAAAGATGTGGATTGAAGTAGAATATTCCAGTAACGATATACCAGATGATGACGATTTTCTATTTGATGACAATTCCGGTATTCTGGAAGTTATAGCCCCGGATAGGATTGCAGTACATCTTAATGGCAATAAGATCCTTGTAATGAACCCTTCCCAACAAGAATACCAAGAAATCTGGGCAATTGTACTTAATAATTCGGTAAAATGTATAGCAGAGGGGGACAAAACAGATTTTGTATTAATTGATAAAAACATATGGGAAGAACAAAAAAAAGAAGAATGTTTAGAATTAATTTTCAAAACCCCTTTTGATCTGAAGTTTTGGAATAAAGCCTTTAATTCCAAGAAGAAAACCTTACCTAATATTCGATTGTCCCGGCTGATTATAAGTTTAGATATGCCGAACACAGTGCTTTTGTTTGACGATGAAACCGAATCCTACTATAAAATTTCCAAAGATAATATAAACCCTCTTACAGAAAGTATGCTGAACGAAATTACAAATTCCGACGAACTTAAGGAACATATAGAACTATCTACAAATACTCTCGGGCTGGTTTTAGAGACAGGCATATATGTTCCTAAAGACCCTTTAACCATATCAGGTGTTACTGTTATAAAAGAAGATATAAAGCCTGACGAACTTGTTAAAGATTTTTTCAGTGATATGTCTGTAGTAAGGAAAATCGAAGAAAAAGATGGGGCAAGGATATATACTGACGGAAAGAAAGGGTTTAGGATATATCCGTCAGGTGCAATAGAGTTTAACCATGCAGTTACCGCACAAGGCGATCATTCCGATGATTTGTTTGATGCTGCAAAGACAGGTTATAATTTTTTGGTTACATATGGAGGTCTTCCAACAGGCTCTTATTTAGATAAAGCGGAGTTCCTTGAGCATGATCCAAGAAGCAGCCTATTTGCATATGATTACCGGTTTAAAGGAATCCCTGTTATAGGGGAAAGAAATGCTATAGAAATTGTAATAACCCAGGGAGAAGTTAAAAACTACTACAGGAACTTGGAACATCCGGTAGCCTTAATATCAGAAGAACAGGCATTATCTATATCACCGGTCAGCACTTTAGAAATAGCTGCCTCGAACTTAAGATTTTTAATAAATACACAAGAGGATAAACATAAAATAAAAGATGTCTATCTAGCCTATTATCGTCCTGATGATGATAGTTGGGAATATACTTTAAGCCCTGTATGGGTAGTAGAGCTTAAAGATATAAAAATATTTATTGATGCTGTAGAAGGCACTATGATTTCTCTTGATTAGGGGTGAATACATGGATTGGTCAAAAGCTAAAACCATCCTTATTATAGTCTTTTTAATATTGAATATTTTTTTAGGCGGGAACCTTTGGCTGAAAAACAGTGCAAAAGGTGAAGTTACTATTGTAAGTACGAAAGAAATAGATGAAGCAAAAAAGATTTTAAAGCAGGAAGGTATTATCATTGAAGCAGATATACCTAAAAAGATAAGCCCCCAACCCTTCTTAACGGTTAGTTATACAAATATTGATGCAGAGAAAACAGCCTGTTCATTTTTTGATAATCTTGATGAAGTTGAAATTATCAGAGAAGAGGATAATATTACATACCAAAAAGGGAACAGACAGCTTATAATTATAAATAATGGCATTATATCTTATTTTAATAATGAAGACAGCGAAATTATTTACGATAATCTAGACAAAGAAAAGGCTGAAGAAATCGCCTATGAGTTTATACAAGAACATGTGGGTTTTCCATCAAATGCAGTCCACGATCGTACAGTATACTATGACCAGAGCAACAGCTTCCTTGTAGAATATACACAAATATATAAGAACAAATTTATTTCCAGCAGCTGTATTGACGTCCTTGTAACACCTTTAGGTGTTAAAAGCTACTACTGCAGCTGGATTGAACCTTTGGGCTATAGCGGCAAACCTAAAAAAATCATCTCCCCGGTACATGCCTTACTTCAGATAGTTGATATATTAGAGGAAACTGAAGGCGAGATTAAAGTAACCGATATTCAAGTTGGATATTATTCACGGCAGTACAATGCTGCAAAATGGCATGCTGTTCCTTCATGGCGTATTAAAACAAATGAAGACGATACCTACTACATAAATGGCTACACAGGCGAATTAGAACAATAGATCCCTTAATAGAAATGTGGTTTCAGCATTTTTATGATATAATTAAGGGAATTTATTGAAATATGTTTTTTGTGCAGGAAAATATTTGTTCATAGAGAATAAAAAATAATAAAAGCAAAGCACTGGTTAGGAGGATCGAGGCGTTGGACAAATTTAAAATAAAAGGTAAAAAACCGCTGGAAGGAAGAGTTAAAGTAAGTGGGGCTAAAAATGCTGCAGTTGCTGCTATACCGGCAGGGCTGTTGGCAGATGATGAGGTAATAATTGAAAATCTACCGATGATAAATGATGTCTTTGTTTATGGAGATATTTTAAAATATATGGGTGCAGAGGTGTTATTTAATAACGGTGTAATGAAGATAAAACCTAACATTCATACGATCCACCATCTACCCTATGAACTGGTAAAAAAGATTCGGGCTTCGTACTATCTTCTGGGTGTATTACTTGCGAAATATGGTGATGCTGAAATTGCCTTGCCCGGAGGGTGTAATATAGGCACCAGACCTATTGATCAACACATAAAGGGTTTTCAAGCATTAGGCGCAAAGATAGAAATTGACCAAGGCATGATAAGGGTTCGTGCCAAAGAACTGATCGGAGCACCTATTTATCTGGATGTTGTAAGTGTCGGAGCCACTATAAATATTATGCTTGCAGCCTCAAAAGCTAAAGGGCTGACTGTAATTGAAAACGCTGCAAAAGAACCGCATATTGTCGATATGGCTAACTTTATAAATGCTATGGGTGGAAATGTAAAAGGGGCGGGCACCGATGTAATTAAAATAAGAGGGGTAGAAAAGCTGCACGGCTGCACACATACGGTCATACCTGATCAAGTGGAAGCCGGAACCTTTATGATAGCAACTGCAGCGACAGGTGGGGATGTAATAATCGAAAACGTTATACCCAAGCACTTAGATCCTATAACTGCCAAATTGATAGAAGCCGGGGTAATAGTAGAGGAAAACGGTGATCTTATAAGGGTAATATCAGAACCTCCTCTTAACGCAGTAAATATAAAAACGCTACCATATCCGGGTTTCCCTACAGACCTGCAACAGCCAATAACTGCTCTTTTAACTACTGCAAAAGGCACAAGTATAATAACGGAAACCATATGGGAAAGCAGGTTTAAACATGTAGATGAACTTAAAAGGATGGGAGCCGATATAAATGTAGAAGGCAGAACGGCAATAATTCAGGGTGTAGAAGAACTATCTGGAGCACCGGTTAAAGCTACAGACCTCCGAGCGGGTGCAGCACTTATTACGGCAGGGCTTATTGCACAGGGGGAAACAGAAATTTCTTGTATACATTATATAGATAGAGGTTATGAACAAATAGATAAAAAATTGAAAGGACTCGGGGCAAACATTGAACGTATTAGTGAAGCCGACCAAAAACAGAAAGAAGGAAAGACGAGAGGAGAGATCGCAAATTGGACGAAGCAAGAGTATGTGTGCTTGGAAGCGGAAGCTCCGGGAACTCCATATTCGTAGAGGCTGGAAACTGTAAACTATTGATAGATGCCGGCTTTAGCGGTATAAGAATAACCAGAGCCCTAAAAGAAATAGATATAGATCCTTTAGAAATCGAAGGGATTCTAATAACACATGAACACAGTGATCATATACACGGGGCTGGGATTTTATCAAGGAGATACGGGCTTCCAATATATGCCAGCGAGAAAACCTGGGAAGCTATGGAACCCTATATAGGCGAAGTTGATCCAAAAAACCGAAAAGTTTTTAATAAAGATTATTGTTTTGAGATAAAAGAACTAAAAATCGAACCGTTTGATATACCCCATGATGCAGCTGAACCGGTAGGGTATTCAATCTATCATAAAAATAAAAAACTCACTTTTGCTACAGATATTGGACATATAAATAAAGATTTAGCTTACAAAATGGATAGATCAGACTTAGTCCTTTTAGAATCTAACCATGATGTAGAAATGCTTAAAATAGGGCCCTACCCTTGGCCCTTAAAGAGAAGGGTACTAAGCGAAAAAGGGCATTTGTCAAATGATGACGCAGGGAAAATGGCTGCGTGGCTAGCAAGGAATAAAGCTGTGCATATATTATTAGGGCATTTAAGTGCCCAGAATAATTTTCCCGAACTTGCATATAAAACGGTAGCATCAATATTAGAAGAAAAGGGAATACATATAAATGAAGATATAAAACTTGACATAGCCCTTAGGGATGTAAGAAGTGAAGTATTTTACGTATGAGGGGGAAACAATATGAATTATTATAACTATAAGAATCGAAGTCCTTTCTGGACATATTTAATTGCCGGGCTTATAGGAGCAATTGTGGGAAGCTTAATAATGGCATATATAGCTCCCACATACCTGTATGGGGCAGTCATACCTTGGCCTGGTCAATCAGATAACAAGCCGTCTGAAGAAAATACAGAAATCCAAAAGCTGCAAATAAACACACCGCCGAACGGTGATATAAGCGTAATCCCAGTTATCGCCAAGGAAATGACACCTGCAGTAGTAGGTATTAGCACAACTGAAATTAAATATGATCTCTTTTTCAGACCTATAGAAAGCAAATCTGTAGGATCCGGTGTAGTTGTTGATTCAAAAGGCTATATATTGACTAATGATCACGTAGTGGGAAATGCTAACAAGATAAGTGTGATACTTTCAGACGGTCGGCATTATGAAGGTAAAAACCTTTGGTCTGATCCGGTACTTGACCTGGCTGTAGTAAAAATAAATGCTGATAACCTTAAGGTAGCACCGCTGGGGGATTCTGACAAATTAGTAGTCGGAGAACTGGCTATCGCTATCGGCAACCCCTTAGGTTTAAGATTTCAGAGAACAGTTACAGCCGGAATAATAAGTGCATTAGAGCGAAGCCTTCCTGTACAAAACATTATCATGCAGGATCTCATACAGACAGACGCCTCTATAAATCCCGGGAATAGTGGAGGGCCCCTTATAAATTCGAGCGGCGAAGTAATAGGTATAAATACATTAAAGGCTTCACAGGCAGAAGCTATGGGTTTTGCGATTCCTATTAACCTGGCAAAACCAATAGTAAGGAGCATAATAGATCACGGCAGATTTATAAAGCCATGGTTGGGCATCTCCGGAATAGACAGAGAAATAGCATCATATTATAATGCGGATATATCAATTGATAAAGGTATATTTATTGCCGATGTAGAACGCAACAGCCCAGCAGCGAAGGCAGATATACGAAAAGGCGATATAATAACCCATATAGAAGGGCAAGAAATCAACACAATGGCTAAATTGAGGTTGGTTCTTTACAATTTGGAAGTAGGAAAGAGCATAGAGATACGCATCTTAAGGGATAATAAAGAGAAGGTGGTTACCGCAGTTCTTCAAGAGATGCCCTAAATGTACTAGGTAAAGACATAAAAGAAAGGAGATTTAATATCATGAGATGTTTTCATAAAAGGAAACCGGGATTTCATCTCATATTAATGATAATTATATTAACAGTATTAGGAACAGTCGGCTGCTCTAACAACCAAACCCAACCGCCGCCAGCTCAAGAACAAACAGAAGAGATAACCCTTTACTTTGATGCGTCAACACCGGAGCGAGAATATCTGGCACCGGAGAAGAGAAAAGTAGAGAAGGGCGATCTGCCACTAAAAGCAATGGAAGAATTAATAAAAGGCCCATCTGAAGGCAGTGAACTAAAACCGGTTCTACCGAAAGAAACAAAAGTCAGATCCGTAAAGGTAGAGGACAACATAGCATATGTAAACTTCAGTAAAGATCTGATAGACAACTTGAATGTAGGCAGCAGCGGTGAAATAATCGTTATTAGCGCTATTGCCAACACATTAACGGAATTCCCCGGAATAGACAAGGTGCAGATACTTATAGAAGGAGAAAAAACAGAAACACTGGCAGGGCATATTGACATAACAGAACCTGTTGAAAGGAATGAAAAAATAATAAAAGAATAAGGATAGAGGAAGGTAATAAAACTTTGAGGGGGAAAAAAAGTGTATGTAGTATGCAGGGAACACCTGGAGGAAGCAATAGATGAATTTGTAGATGTTTACGAAATGCCTCCAGATATATACAAACTTAATGACATAACTTTTACGAAGTGGACTGCGCCAGCTACATGCGATTTTTGTGATAAACACCCCATATATCTGGTGGTATGAAAATGAAGATAACTATTATAGCAGTGGGGAAAATAAACAAAGGATATATAAGAGACGGGATTAGGGATTTCGTGACGCGTTTAAAGCCATATTCCAGTGTAGAAATAATAGAAATTATTGAAGAACAGGCACCTGACGGGATTGGAGAAAAATTAAAAAATGAAATAAAAGAACGAGAAGGCGAGAGGATATTAAAAAGAATTAATAAAAATACCTATATAATTGCACTGGACATAAGAGGTACTTCTATATCATCAGATAAATTTTCCGACAAAATAAACAAACTGGCTCTATCAGGGGACAGCCACATAACCTTTATAATCGGAGGTTCATACGGCTTATCTCCAAACATTTTAAGAGCCAGTAATTTTATTATGTCCTTTTCCACCATGACCTTCCCCCATCAGCTTATGAGGCTTATATTATTAGAGCAGATTTATAGAGCATTTAAGATAATAAGAGGTGAACCTTATCATAAGTAGGACAAGCTATGGGTTATAGGAAATATTTAAGGGGTTGTCATAAACTAGAATTAAGTGGTATATACGTGTAAGTAGAAAGATGTGTCACATTTGTAGAATTATGCGACATAATGATTGAAGGGGCGAACTGAGTTGTGATATGGTCAAAACACTAAGGGACGTACCTTCTGTGTTCGCGGTATCCCTGTTCGAAGGGCTAGTGGTTTGTCGGCACCTTGTGGGTATCTGTGTTCGCAGGGTTAGTGGTTGTCGGCAACCTTGTGGGTATCCCTGCTTTGACGGATTCCTCTTCCGATGTTACTAGGTTTCGCTTACTGTGCTAATCTAAATCTTCCTAATGGTAGATTCTATCGATCAGATTGTATAGAATGATGTCCTTACAACTTTACAGTACAGGTTCACACACAAGCACAGGAGGAAGATTCCCAACGATTAGCTTTGTAAGCTCAACCAGTAACATTAGCGGAACAGCAATAATGTCAA
>DUOC01000070.1 GCA_012839065.1 Thermoanaerobacterales bacterium
CTACAATACCGATAATTAGAGATGTAAAAACTTCTTTGGTTACAAAACACAAAATAATAGCTAAAAATGGAGGCAATAGGGATAATATCCCATGATGATCCATGATAAGTTTCACTCCTCTTTTTTTGTATTTTGATAATAGGAGAAACTGCAAATTTTTTCATTTGCTTATCTTGACAAATTACTTTTTTTCTGATATTATATTGCTAATATGTCATTTTTTAACATATTGTGTTTATGGCTTAGCTAATCTAATTAGCTAAGCCATTTTTTATATATCGCCCTATTTTTGTTTTGGATAATCATATCCGGGCATTGGGTTTGGCTCTGTCCAGATTTGTCCCTTAAAGTTCTTCAAGGATACAGAATAAGTGTCACGGTTTACTATTCTTTGTGGGAACATCGGGCACTTTCCGTAAGGTGTATCCAGTAAGAATGTTGGGATACAGAATCCACTTGTCCAACCTTGCAGATTGTAGATGATATCAATTCCTGTCTCTATTGGAGTACGGAAGTGAGCTGTTCCGTGTAAGATCTGGCACTGTAATAAGTAGTATGGACGTACACGCATCTCAACCAGTTTATGAACTAGTTCCATTTGAGTCTTAGCATCGTCGTTTATACCCTTCATTAGTACACACTGGTTACCTAATGGTATACCTGCATCTGCCAGCATTCCACATGCGCGTTTTGCATCTTCTGTTACTTCTTTAGGATGGTTAAAATGTACATTTACCCAAAGCGGATGATATTTCTTCAGCATATTAACCAGTTCAGGTGTAATCCTTTGAGGCATAGTACATGGAGTCCTTGATCCGATCCTTATAACTTCTACGTGTTTGATTTCGCGAATCGGTGCAATAATTTCTTCTAACCATTCTGTATCGTTTAAGAATGGATCTCCACCGGTAAGCAGAACATCACGAATTTCAGGAGTTTCTTTTATCCATTGTACTGCATTCATAACGTCTTCATGGCTTACAAATGTATGAGGCATATTTACATATTCTTTTCTGAAGCAGTGGCGGCAGAGCATAGCGCATTTATTGCTAATCGTAAATGCTACCCTGTCAGGATAAACTCTAACTATACCTTTAACCGGTTGGTGTTCAGATTCTTTTAATGGGTCTTGAACGCCTACAGGGTCATATAGTTCTTCTTTTGACGGTAATGCTTGTTTCCTGATGGGACAGTTAGGATCGTCGGGATCCATAAGACTTGCATAATATGGAGTTGTCTCCCATGCATAAGTCTTTGTAACTTCTTTAATCTCTTCTCTCTGCTCATCTGTTAAATTCAAAAATTCTTCAAGGTCTTCGACTGTCCTGATTTGGTTTTCAACCTGCCAATTCCAATCATTCCATTTTTCAGGACTTACATTTTCTTTTCTCCTTGACATGTTATTACCTCCTCCTTTTAAATTTTTTCAATAAACTAAGCTTGACCCCTCTTTATAAAAGGTTTGCAATATAAATTTGCTAACCTTTACATTAGATATTATGCAAATGTTATGCCAGTATTTAAACTGAATTAGCATTTGATCAAAAAAAACTCTAGCTCTTTAAAAACAACATTAGAAAATATTTTATAAGTGATATTTCCCGAAACCACTTTCTAGTGCATAATTTTTGGCGCAAAATATTATGCATAAAGCAAAAAAATTTGCGCCGAAAATTCGTAAGTATTCAGTATTCATTTGAAAATAAATAATATGCTTTTAACTATTTTATATTATCATATATCAAAACAAAACTCCCCTGGTATTATTAGCCAGGGGAGATGTTCCCTCTCGTTATATAGTAATTTTTTTTACATATTCTGAAGTCATAAGTCTAAGCATTGCTCCATATGTTAGACCAAATGTTACTTCTTTACCTACAAAAAATTTATCCTCTGAATCTGTAACATCTATGAGCAAATGATCACTACTTCCGCCAAGGATCTCTATCCCGTCTGTTAAAGGTATAAGTTTTTCCGGATCTGCATCCTGTCTGCCGACGGCAAGTATAGCCCTTAACCTGATTCCCTTATCTTCAAATACCGGCGTATTACCAAAAGCGTCTTTTCCTATCTTGCCTATAGGCATTGAAGGTTTCCTCTTTAACTCTATAACCTCTGCAACAAGTTTTACGGTATCTTGACGGGTTCCCGGCACACATCTGTTGCCTGTGCTGTCACGACCTATAATAATAGCTTCACCTATTCTAAATTGATTAATACCTTGTGGCAGTTCGTTTTTTTCAATTAGAGGAAGTGCACATGTGCTGCCTCCGGAAAGAATGTCTAATTTAATACCAAACTTATCTTGTATATTTTGGGCTAAGTCTATAAGCAGTTGTGTATTTTCTTCTGTTGGCAGAACCCCACCAAAACAACCCACATTAAAACCAAGACCAATAATCTTTAGGTTTTCAAATGCTAATGCTTCACTAACAAAGCCTTCCAAATCATCAGGCAGCACACCTTCTCTCAAATCACCGACATCAACCATAAGTATTATTTTATGAATTTTTTCTTGTTTTTTTGCCGCATTATCTAATGCCTGTAAAACCTTAATTTCAGAATTTAAACTTACATCTGCCCATTGAACCACTTCTTCAGCTTCTGAAATCATCGGGATGCGGATAAGGGTCATCTCTCCTTTTATCCCTGCTTCACGCATTCTTTTTATATTCTCAATTCTTGAATCACCGAAGTTCCTAATACCGGCATTATAAAGCTCTTTTACAACCGGAGGATATCCACAATAACCTTTTGTAACCGCCATTACCTGAACACCACTTTTACTGCATATCTCTTTTATATATTCGGCGTTCTGCCTAATTTTTTGAAGATCAAATTCTATTCTTGGACACTTCACACTATATCACCTCATTCATTTTTAACTTTTTCTCTAAACTCTTGTTTTATTTGTTCCAATAGTTTACTATCCGTTAAAACGTCATAGCCTGTTAATGCTAGAGACTTTGCGGCTAAAATAAGTGCGTCATGTGCAGTCGGTGAAGCCGCTGCTTCTAAAAACAATTTTGAATGACCAGGCGTACCTTCCGGGGCTATGGCTATGTATGGATGTATCGCCGGAGCTCGGTGACTTACATTCCCCATATCCGTAGAGCCTGGGCCTTCCCCGGTAGATAAGATATCTTTTACTCCTACAAATTTCATGTTTTTTTCAAATGCTTTAGCAAGTGTTTCATTTGTTATTAAGTTATCAAATGAAACCTCAAAGTTTCGTGTGGAAAGTTTAGCTCCCGTAGCTAATGCTGCACCCTTAGCACATGACAAAACTTTTTCTACAACTTCATCAACATATAATCTTTCAGCTGCTCTTATATAAAACCTAGCTACAGCCCTTTCCGGAATAATATTGGGGGCTACTCCCCCTTCACTAATTATACCATGAATCCTTACATCGTCTTTTAGCTGCTGCCTCAATGCATTTATGCTGTTAAACAAAATAATCACAGCATCAAGTGCATTGATTCCTTCATGTGGCACTGCAGCAGCATGAGCTGCTTTACCTGTATAGACAAATTCTATAGCGTCCATAGCAAGGGAAGAAGACAATACGGAATTTTTGTCTGAGGGATGAACCATCATTGCCGCATCTACACTATCAAATACCCCTTTTTCAGACATCATTACCTTAGCACCATCTGTCTCTTCTGCAGGAGTTCCAAAAACAACAATGCTGCCCGCAATATCATCCATTACTTCTCGAAGTGCAATTGCTGCACCAATACTAATTGGGCCGATTAAATTATGGCCGCAGGCGTGCCCCATACCAACAAGTGCATCATATTCTGCCAAAAAGGCTACAGTAGGTCCTTCACCTTTACCGCGGTAAACAGCTTTAAAAGCAGTTGGAAGTCCGCAGATCCCCCTTTC
>DUOC01000071.1 GCA_012839065.1 Thermoanaerobacterales bacterium
AAAGATAATAGACCTTTTGACCCTAACTATCAATGGTCACCCACAAATTCTCATTAGTAACAGAATCTCTATGTGGTTGTCAAAGAACAATTTAATATTTTATTGACTTTTCATAGCACGTCTTTTTTATATATATGGTTTGACTTATAATATGTACATACTAAGATCCCTATCTTTAACAATATCTTTTAATGCATTGGTTACATAATCTGCATCAATAATAAATTCTTTTCCATCATAATCTGGAGCATTAAAAGATATCTCTTCAATAACTTTTTCTAAAATTGTATATAGCCTTCTGGCACCAATATCCTCGGTTTCTTCATTTACTTCACAGGCAATTTGTGCTATCTCATCTATTGCCCCTTCTGTAAAAACCACTTTTATCCCTTCTACTTCAAGCAGCGAAGAATATTGTTTTATCAGTGCATTCTTAGGTTCTGTCAAGATTTTTTTAAAATCTTCTTTCTTGAGACTTTTTAGCTCAACTCTGATCGGAAATCTGCCTTGTAATTCCGGAATTAAATCTGAAGGTTTAGAAACATGGAAAGCGCCAGCAGCAATAAAAAGCATATGATTTGTTTTGACCGGTCCATATTTTGTCATAACCGTAGATCCTTCAACAATAGGGAGTATATCTCTTTGTACCCCTTCTCTTGATACATCGGGCCCATAAGAACCTTGCTTCCCAGCTACTTTATCAATTTCGTCAATAAAAATTATACCAGATTGTTCAGCTCTCTGAACAGCTTCACTTATAACTTCTTCCATATCAATAAGTTTCTGAGCTTCTTCTTGAGAAATAATCCTCCTTGCCTCTTTAACAGTAACTTTTTTCTTCTTTAATTTTTTTGGTAATAGCCCTCCAAATATATCTTGTAGATTCAAACCCATTTCCTCTACCCCAGCTCCCGAGAAGATTTCAACTACAGGTGGTGTAATTTCTTCTATTTCTATCTCAACTAATTCATTTTCTAATAGCCCTAGTCTAAGTTTTTCTTTTATTTTTTCCCTTTTTTCTTTTATAATTTCTGTTTTTGCTTCATTGTCAGCATCTTCATAATGTTTTTGCTCTTGAGGGACAGCAAATAATGATTCAAACGGGTTTTTTATTGCCTTCCCTTTTTTGGGGAGCGGACATAGGATATCAATTATACGATTTTCTGCTAACAAATTTGCTTTGTCCTTAATATTCTCCATTTTTTCCTCTTTTATCATCCTGATAGATGTTTCAACTAAATCCCTTATCATTGAATCTACATCTCTACCAACATAGCCAACCTCTGTAAACTTTGTAGCTTCCACCTTAATAAAAGGAGCATCAACTATCTTAGAAAGTCTCCTTGCAATTTCTGTTTTTCCGACACCAGTAGGCCCTATCATTATGATATTTTTAGGTACTATTTCTTCCCTTAAATCTTCAGGAAGTTTATTCCATCGGTATCGGTTTCTTAATGCAATTGCAACGGCCCTTTTGGCATCAGTTTGCCCTATAATATATTTATCCAGTTCTTCTACAATTTGTCGAGGTTTTAAGTCCTTCATAGGTATCCTCCTTCAAATTTCCTCTACAGTAATATTCTCATTTGTATATACACATATTGATGCTGCTATCTTTAATGAACTTTCCGCAATTTGTTTGGCGTTGAGATTTGAAGCTTTAACAAATGCTCTGGCAGCTGCGAGTGCATAGGGACCTCCGGAACCAATAGCCGCTATATTATCATCTGGTTCTATTACTTCACCATTCCCTGAAATTATTAGTAAACATTCCTTATCCATTGCTACTAAAAGAGCTTCAAGTGTCCTTAAAACTTTATCCATTCTCCATTCTTTTGCCAATTCAACTGCTGCTCTTTTTAGGTTGCCATTATACTGTTCTAATTTACCTTCGAATTTCTCAAATAAGGCAAAGGCATCTGCAACAGATCCTGCAAACCCAACAAGAACTGTATTGTTATATATACACCTTATTTTTTTAGCTCCATGCTTCATTATAGTATTTTGGCCGAGAGTAACCTGCCCATCTCCAGCCATCGCACTCTGACCTTTGTGCTTTACGGCTATAATTGTTGTACCTTTCATTTTCATCAGAACCCCTTCTTTTTTAAGCTCTGGGATGTGTTTTATTATATACCTCTTTTATTTTTTCTTTTGTTATATGGGTATATATTTGTGTTGTAGAAATATTCACATGCCCGAGCATTTCTTGTACTGTCCTTAAATCTGCTCCTGCATTGAGCAGATGTGTTGCAAATGAATGTCTTAATGTGTGTGGACTAATATTTTTATTAATACAAGCCTTTTTGATATATTTATCAATAATTCTTCTAACACTTCGATCTGATAATCTCATTCCATTTTTATTCAAAAAAAAAGCTTTGTTTTTGGATTTTAATAATTTTGGTCGGCTTGATTCCAAATAACGTTCCATAGATAGTTTAGCATAACTGCCAAAAGGAACAATTCTTTCTTTTGACCCTTTTCCAAAAACACTTATGGTATTATTACCGAAATCTACATCATCATTATCAATATTCACAAGCTCTCCAACCCTAATACCAGTAGCAAAAAGCAGTTCTAATATCGCTTTGTCTCGAATTCCTAAAACTGTTGCTTCCGGTGAATTAAGCAATGCTTCGATCTCGTGCATGTGCAAAAATTCAGGGATGTTTTTTTCTGTTTTTGGTGTATAAATTTGAACAGCGGGATTTTCTTCTATATAGCCTTCTATAACCATAAACTTGAAAAAAGATCTGATAGCAGCTAGTTTACGAATAATCGTTTTTCTTGAATAATTGTTTTTATATAAAATGCCCAGATATTCCCTAATTATTGTGTAATCTACATTACCCAGTTGAGTTTCTTTTATACCTTTATCCTCCTGTAAAAAATCAATAAATTGGATAATATCTGTTGAATAGCCATTAATTGTATTTGAAGATGCATTTTTTTCGATTTTTAAATACATAAGAAAATTGTCAAGTATAACCATATAATAACTCCCAATCATAAGGTAAAGCCATTTTGTATTAACGTTCTCATACTAACATATTGCTGATTTAAATTCAAGAGTAATATTCAAAATATTTTTACTAATCTCCTCATCCAATATAACATTTATAACTGGCTTTTTAAATTTATTATTTCCGTTAATGATCTTTGAGCCAATTTCCTCTTTTTACCTATTTTATCCCTTTTAGCATAATTAATTTCTGGTAAGAGACCAAAATTAGATTTCATAGGCTGAAAATATTTAGGATCTGCTTTTGTTATATATGCACATAAAGCTCCAATTATTGTTTCTTTTGGAAAAATGAATGGTTCAAGATTCATTAATACCCTTGCAGCATTAAGCCCTGCAACTAATCCGCTTGCTGTGGACTCTATATAACCCTCTACTCCTGTTATTTGCCCCGCAGAAAAAAGTTTTTTATTCTCTTTTGTCTGCATAGTAGGATGTAGTATTTTGGGGCTGCAAATAAATGTGTTTCTATGGATAAACCCGAAACGTGCAAATTCTGCTTCTTCCAGTCCAGGGATTTTCCGAAATATTCTCTTTTGTTCGTTCCATTTTAAACCTGTTTGAAAACCTACCATATTAAAAAGCGTTCCTTCTTTGTTATCCTGTCTAAGCTGAACTACTGCATAAGGTTTCTTACCTGTTCTCTTGTCTGTAAGCCCGACAGGTTTTAATGGTCCATATACTAATGTTTCAGGACCTCGTTTTGCTAAAACTTCTATAGGCATGCATCCTTCAAAATATGTTTCTTTTTCAAAATCTTTTAATCCATACCGTTCCCCTAATAGAAGCTCATTATAAAATTCAAGATATTCTTGTTTGTCCATAGGACAGTTTAAGTAGTGGGCACCTTCTTTATCATAACGAGATGCCCAAAAGACCTTATTTAAATTTAAAGACTCTTTGAAAACTATGGGGGCAGCTGCATCATAGAAATATAAATATTCTGATCCTGTTAATTTCTTTAGGTTTTCGGCTAATATATTCGATGTAAGTGGTCCCGTAGCTACTATAGTTATTAAATCATCTATAGGAACTTCTGTTATCTCCTTAATTTCAATCTCAATATTTGGATGCGTAAGTATCTTTTCTGTAACCATTTCAGAAAATTTATCTCTATCAACAGCAAGTGCAGAACCTGCTGGCACAGCGGTACTATCTGCACAATGCATTATAAGGGAATCCAGTATTCTTAATTCTTGTTTTAATAACCCCGCTGCATTTTGTAGGCTGTTTGATCTAAAAGAATTACTGCATACTAATTCTGCAAAAGATGATGTTTTATGTGCCGGAGTTAATTTATTTGGACGCATCTCATATAGCTTTACTTTAAATCCCTTTTGAGCTATTTGCCAAGCTGCTTCACTTCCTGCCAAACCTGCCCCAATAACAGCTATTTTTGGCTCCAATCTAAAACTAACCTCCTATACAGGCAAATTTTTTTTGTAATTGCATTTATCATTCATACATTCTAATACCTTTTTTTTGGCTCTATTCGTCTTTATAACAAGTATTCCTCCACATTTAGGGCATCTCTCCTTTACAGGTCTATACCAACTGACAAAATTGCATTCAGGATAATTGCTACAGCCATAAAAATTCCTGCGTTTCTTAGTTTTTCTTAAAACAATTTCTCCGTCGCATAAAGGACATTTTACCCCTATTCCCTTAATTATCGGTTTAGTGTTCTTACATTCTGGGAATCCGGGGCATGCTAAAAATTTGCCATATCTCCCATATTTTATAACCATATTCCTACCACATATTTCACATATTTCATCAGTTGTTTCTTCTTTAATTTTAATTGCTTTTATCTTTTTTTCAGCTTTATTAAGCTTTATATTGAATGATTTGTAAAAATCATCTAAAATTTTAGTCCATTCTTCTTCTCCCGATTCTATCTTATCTAATTTATTTTCCATCTCTGCAGTAAAATCATAATCTATAATTTCAGAAAAATATTCTTTTAAAAGATCTATTACTATAATCCCAAGCTCTGTAGGTTTAAAACGATTTTCTTCCTTTATTACGTAATCTCGCTGCTGGACAGTATCAATTATAGGTGCATATGTGCTAGGTCTACCTATCCCTTTTTCTTCCATGGTTTTTATGAGCATTGATTCAGTATATCTTGGAGGGGGTTGAGTAAAATGTTGTTTTGGTATTAATTTTTTTAGGTTAATTGTTTCACCTTCATTTAGTTCGGGAATCTGTCCTTCTTCATCTTCTTCCTCATCTTTTCCTTCTGTATATATTAATGTAAAACCAGCGAATTTCATTGTAGAACCTGCAGCTCTGAAAACATATTTTACTTTTGTATCGATTCTATCTTTAACATATATGTCCACTGAGACAGTGTCATAAACAGCTTCTTTCATTTGGCTCGCTATAAAGCGCTCCCATATCAACTTATAAAGCTTATATTGATCTTTTGTGAGTGAGTCCTTTATCTTATCTGGCTCTCGACTTACAGATGTAGGTCTTATGGCTTCATGAGCATCTTGAATATTGCCTTTCTTTTTATTGCCTTTTTCTTTTTCCGTGAGGTATTGCTCACCATATTTATTTATTATATAATCTTTTGCTTCAGCTTTTGCAGTTTCGGAAACCCGTGTTGAATCAGTCCTCATATAAGTAATTAAACCAACCGTGCCTTCTTTTTTTATATCTAGCCCCTCATATAGTTGTTGGGCTATTAACATAGTTTTTTTCGCAGTAAAACCTAATTTTCTATAAGATTCTTGCTGTAAAGTGCTAGTAATAAACGGCATCGGAGAGTTTTTCTTCCTTTCGCCCTTTGTAACTTTACCTACAACAAAATCTTTGTCCCCAATTTCAGCTAATATCTGATCCATGGCTTGTTTGTTTTTAATTTCGGCTTTTTTATTATCTATCCTAAAAAGCTTTGATTCAAAAACCTTTTTATCCTTTTCTAATTCTGCCGTTAAAGACCAATACTCCTGGGGAACAAATTCCTCTATTTCTTTTTCCCTATCACATATAAGCCTTACAACAACTGATTGTACACGCCCTGCACTCAAACCTTTTTTTACCTTTTTCCATAATATGGGGCTTATTTTATAGCCTACAAGCCGATCTAAAATCCTTCTTGCCTGTTGAGCATTTACCAAATTAATGTCAATTGCCCTGGGTTGTTTAACAGCATTTTTAACAGTGTTTTTTGTGATTTCTCTAAAAACAATTCGACATTCACTGTTTTCATCTATACCTAAAATATATGCCAGATGCCATGATATTGCCTCCCCTTCTCTATCAGGGTCTGTCGCAAGTAATATTTTATCGGCTTTTTTTGCTGCATTTTTTAACTTGCTTATTGTCGGTCCTTTACCGCGAATTGTAATGTACTTAGGTTTGAAATTATTTTCTATATCAACACCTAATTCGCTTTTAGGCAGATCTCTTACATGCCCCATTGATGCGACAACATTGTATTTATCTCCTAAAAATTTACTAATTGTCCTAGCCTTTGCTGGAGACTCCACTATAATAAGATGTTTCCCCATAATACCACCTTCCAGATTTGCCAATATTTTGTTTTATAGTTCTTTTAAAATAGTATTCCCGAGAAGCTATTTTATTTTACCTTTTAATTCTAGCTTCGATAGAATTAAATTTACCTTCTTGGGCGAAAATCCAGTCATGTTAACTATATAATCTGTTGTTATGTTCTGCCCTATTATGTTTTGCATTACAAGCTTCTCTTCTTCTGAAAGTTCATCATCAACTTCATTATCTTTAAAATCGTTATTTGATGAACGTTCTAAATTTATCAAACAAAATTCTTCCAAAATATCTTCTACTGAATCCACCAGTTTTGCCCCTTGTTTGATTAATCGATTTGTACCTTTACTGTTTACGCTTGTTATATTACCAGGAACTGAAAACACTTCTCTACCTTGTTCTAATCCACAATCTGCAGTAATTAAGGCACCGCTTCGGGCACCTGCCTCAACTACTAAAATACCTAATGACAAACCGCTGATAATTCTGTTTCTCATCGGAAAATGGGCTGGTAATGGTTTGGTGCCTGGAGGGAACTCAGAAATTACTGCTCCGTTCATTGCAATTTCCATCATTAAATTAATATTTCTATTAGGATATGGTACATCTATTCCACTTCCCAAAACAGCTATAGTTCTTCCTCCCCCAGCAAGTGAGCCTTTGTGGGCAAAAGTATCTACACCAATAGCCATACCACTTACCACAGTAATGCCTTCCAATGCCAACTGTTTTGAAATCTTTTCAGCAACATATCTGCCATAATATGTAGGTTTCCTTGAGCCCACAACAGCAATAGAAACATTATCCTTATCTTGAGATAATTCTCCTTTAAAATAAATGATTGGTGGAGGGTCATAAATATTCTTAAGTAAAAAGGGATAATTGTCGTCAAATATAGTAACTACATTTATCCCTTTTTTAATTGTTTCTAATAGTTCTTTATCTGGATCTATTATAGTTCTTTGTTTAATAATTGAATCACTTACTTTTTCATCTATGTTCGGAACATACATTAAATCTTTTTTCGATAAATTCCATATAGTCTTTCCATTTTTGTAATACTCTAATAAAGACATAAATCTTTTACAACCAATACCCGGTATTTTATTTAGTGCAAGAAGATATTTTAAGTCTTCTCTTTGGCTCATCATAATTTTAACCTCTCTTTATGATTTTAGGACCCATTTTTACCGTATATTATATAAATTTAAAATCCAACAAAATGGCATATATGTTGGATTGATATGTCTAGATAATAAAGCACTTGGAGTATAAATAATGATAACCCGCTAATATTAGTAAACTAGAAAAATATCGTTATGTCAAGTTTTCTATGCTAAGATAAGAGACTTTTCTGCCAGGCAAGCCATTTACTTCACAATATTCTGGCTTGCCGCAAGTAAAAAATATGTCTGTGCAACCTTTATTTTATGTTGTTTTCAAGCTAACATTTCAATAAAATTGATCAAGAACCCTCGTTCGATAAGAACGTAATCTCTGCAATTTTTCGCTGTAGCAAAAAATGTTCTGCTTTATTTATTTCTTTCAAAAACATATAATAGGCCGCAGATGTTAGCTCTGAACTTCTTAGTTGATAAAATACCTTTTTCAGGCATTTTATAAAAATTACTAAACGACCATGGTAATTATTTAAAAAATTAAATATATGCAATATAGTTTTATATGTATCTGTTGAGGAAAACAAAGCATATTTGTTAATCTAAATAAAATCATAATCATATCCTACATCTCGCAGTATACTTACTAGCTATTTTGAGACCACCTTACATAAAAGCTCTTTACCACGTCCTTTAGGTCCCAATTAAAATACTTTTAGCTTCCATAAAGAATACAATCTCTACCTTCCAACTTTGTAAGACTGTTCAATATAATACTATCTTAATTCCTTCAGAATAATGCTGAACATAAAAAATCTCTCTTATAAAAAAAATTTGACAAATCAAAGTTAAACCCTTCTTTAACAATTTAATAAGTACTACTACAGAAAATATCAAGTTTTTTCTATCGTTAGCACCTTTGACCAACACCAATTATTTTCCGCCATATTTAAAATATGGAAAAAGGGAGAGTAAATTCACCGCTTTTATCTTAAGCTCTATTTGACAAATAAATCAAATTTACTTAGAATCTGATATACATAGGAAAGCAAACTACTCATGCATGGGTACGGTTAAAGCAAGCTCTCTCCTTAATATGATAATTATGAGGAGGAACTATTATGTGTGGAAGGTTTCTTCTTTTAAGTGAAGTTAGAGATTTAATGAACTACTATTCGATAGAAAATCAAACTTTAGATAAGTATGAGTCAGGGGATTTTTATCCGTCTAAAAATACCCCTATTGTATTAAATAAAAACAAAAGGTCAATATCGTATGCAAAGTGGGGCTTCCCCTATAGCAATAAAAAGGGACTAGTAATTAATGCTAGGGCTGATTCCATTATGAACAAACCAATGTTTAAGAACTCCTTCTATAACAGAAGATGCGTAATCCCGTCTAATCTATTTTATGAATGGAAAGACGAGGGAGCAAGAAAAAAGATTAAATATAAGATAGGTTTACAACACGATAAACTAATGTCGCTCGGCGGAATATACAAGATATCCTTGGATGAAAATATGAAAGAACAATTGACTTATGTGATTATAACCACTGAAGCTACAGAAGACTTAAAATTAATACATCCGCGAATGCCTCTTATTATAAAAAATGATAAATTAGATCTTTGGTTAAATGAAGGCACTTCAATAAAGCTTATACAAGAAATCCTTAAACATAATGTAAACCATTTATTTATAGTTGAAAAACACACAGACGCTACAGAAACCATCAAAGATAATATACATGGACAAATAGGATTGTTTTAGGTAGTACTGTAGGGATACCTAGACAATAAATAATGATAATAATTGGCGCTGCTTTTATGCTTAAAGGGGCTGGTTGTACAACGAACTAAATAATATTTGTTTGTAGTAGCCCTTTTTTTTGTACCTTAAAAAAAGAAAATACGGGTACCACAGGCCCACAAATGTTGTTCTCTCCTAATTCTTTATAATACCAAGCACCTAATGCTTGAGTTGCAAGGTTACCATGTTCAAACGATTATACGTTGGGAACACGGAGAGCGATGCCTGGCAATATAAACTAGAAAAATGCCTTGGTATCAAGCTAAAAAGCATTACTAAAGCATATCATTTCCTGGGTAATAATGTTAAATATGACAAAATACTTCTTATAAGGAAATAATCTGACAATCCAAGGAAAAACCCGTCTTAAAATATGATAAATAACCACCCATTCATTTAAAGTATGTCTAATAAAATTTATTAAATAATGTAGTCGGGAGAGAATAGTCAGCTCATAACTGAACTTAGTTAGGGATATTCCGGTAGGTTTTCTGAAGGAACCTCCACCCTCATCACAAAAGATTCTTCTTTCAACATTGTGTCAAAAAGAGAGGATCTCTTGTTGTTTTATCCTAGAAATGTCCTTTTAAACTATGCTTTAAATAGCACTATGATGTTGGATATCTATACCGTTTAAAATGAATTTACTATGAATGGCTTTAACAGCTTTTTCAACATCATTTGCATTAATTACACAAGATATTTTTATCTCCGATGTGCTTATCATTTGTATATTAATTCCTTCATCTGACATTGCCTGAAACATTGCTTTTGCGACTTCAGTCTTGTTTATGCCTGCTCCGACTACTGACACTTTAGCAACATTCTTATCATATTCTACTCCTCTTGCACCTAATTCAGCAGCCGTTTTTTCTATGATTGAAACAGTCTTATTTAGGTCATCCTGGGCAACCGTAAAAGAAATATCGTTTATATTTTCATACATAACACTCTGAATTATCATATCAACACTAATATTATTATCTGCCAGATCTGAAAATATTTTAAATGCAATACCGGGTTTGTCGGGTACACCTATTATAGCTACTTTCGCAATTTTTTTGTCATAAGTTATACCGCTTACTCGCAAAACGTCTTCCATAGACTTTACCTCCTTGATTATTGTACCCTTGCATTCCTTAAAAGATGATTTTACTTCAAGAGTAACATTATACTGTTTAGCAAGTTCCACAGAACGAGGATGGAGTACCTTTGCCCCCAAGCTGGCCATTTCAAGCATTTCATCATATGAAATAACGTCTAATTTTTTTGCTTCAGGAACTATGTACGGATCAGCAGTATAAACCCCATCTACATCTGTGTATATTTCACATTTCTCTGCTTTTAGCGCTGCAGCCAGAGCAACTGCTGTTGTATCAGAACCACCGCGCCCTAATGTTGTTATTTCATTGTTCTCTGTAATACCCTGGAAACCGGCAACTATCACAATCTTCCCATTGTTCAATTCCTCAATAATTCTTTTTGAATTTACTTTTAATATCTTTGCCCTTTTGTGAATATCATTTGTCTTGATACCAACTTGCGCACCAGTCAATGAAACTACAGGATGTTTCATTGAGTCAATTGCCATTGCTAAAAGGGAAATTGATACTTGCTCTCCTGTAGAAATAAGCATATCAATTTCTCGATCCGGCGGGTTTACAGTGATATCATGAGCCAGGTCTATTAATCGGTCTGTAGAATCGCCCATAGCCGAAACTACCACTACTAGCCCAGTTCCGTCCTTTGCTCTTTTAACGATTTTCTTTGCGACTTTTTTGATTAATTCCGGATTACCTACAGATGTCCCCCCATATTTTTGAACATATATTTTCATAAATCACTACCCCCCTGATCTATTATTTCTGCACCACATTCTGATGCTTTACTTATAATTATTTTGGAAGTTATCCCGTGATTTAAAAATATTTTTTTCATTTGATCAGCTATTATTCCAGTTTCTTTATCTGTAACAGCTATAATTGATGGACCTGCTCCACTTAAAAAAGCCCCCTTGGCTCCTGCTTTCTTAGCATTTTCTATAACCTTGCTCATTCCTGGAATTAAGCTGCTTCTATAAGGTTGATGCAACCTATCTTCACCAAATAAATTATAGAAGCTTCCATCAGCTTTAGCAATAGCTGCTGATAAAAGGGCTGCTCGGCTTATATTAAATACTGCATCTTCTAAAGACACCGTATCAGGAAGTATTTTTCGAGCTTCTGAGGTTTTTAAATTAAAATCAGGCACAGAAATTATAAAGCTTAATTCTTTAGGTATATCTAATTTTATATATCGAACCCCGATATTATCATGTACAGATATAACACAACCTCCTACCATAGCAGGAACTATATTATCCGGGTGCCCTTCCATTTCTACAGCCAACTTCATCAGTTCATTAAAATTTAACAGATCGCCACATATTTTGTTTGCGGCAAGCATACCTCCAACTATACAAGCTGCACTACTCCCAAGCCCTCGCGCCATCGGTATATTATTGTGCTGGCGTATACAAACGCCTTTATATTTATAGTTATTTTTTTCAAATACTTTTCTTACAGCTTTAAAAATAAGATTTTTCTCGTCAGTCTCGATTACTTTATTATCGACACCTTCTACATGTATTTTAAGACCTCCGTCGGTTTCTTCTAATTCGATATAATTATATAAGTCAAGAGCAATCCCCATACAATCAAACCCCGGTCCTAAATTTGCAGTTGTTGCTGGAACTTTAACCCTAACCAAATTATCCCTCTTTTCCTTCTTCTAATATCATATTCTCAAGTGTTTTTAAGTCTGAAGGTATAACTATAGGTTTTTCCCCTTGCTTAAGAGAAATATCAGGATCTTTTAAACCATTGCCTGTTAAAACACAAACGATCCTGCTTCCTTTTTTAAAGTAGCCTTTATTGTATAGTTTTATAATTCCAGCTACCGAAGCAGCTGACGCCGGTTCAACAAAAATCCCCTCATGTGAGGCAAGCATGCTGTATGCTTTCAAGATCTCTTCATCGGTTATTTTTTCTGCCATACCGCCAGATTCTTGTATAGAATTTACAGCTTTATCCCAACTTGCTGGATTACCAATACGTATAGCAGTTGCAACAGTTTCAGGATTTTCAAATACTCTATTTTCTACTATGGGTGCAGCACCTGCTGCTTGAAAACCAAGTAATTTGGGTAGTTTATTTATTTTACCATTTTCATAATACTCTTTAAATCCTTTCCAGTATGCTGTTATATTACCGGCATTCCCTACCGGAATCGAAAGAAAGTCGAATGTATTTTCTAATTGTTCACATATTTCAAAAGCAGCAGTCTTCTGCCCTTCTATCCTGTACGGGTTTAATGAATTAACCAAAGTTATCGGATATTTTGAAGTAATCTGTTTTACCAATTTTAATGCATCATCGAAATTGCCTTCAATAGCTATGACTTTTGCTCCATATGTGATGGCCTGTGCAAGTTTCCCCAGTGCAATGTTTTTATTAGGAATTAAGACTATACATTTTATTCCTGCTCTTGCAGCATAAGCTGCCGCTGAAGCAGAAGTATTACCTGTTGATGCACACATTACAGCATTAGAACCTTCTTCAACGGCTTTACTAACTGCTAAAGTCATCCCACGATCTTTGAAAGAACCTGTTGGATTCAATCCTTCGTATTTAAAATATATTTCTAATCCTTTTAGGACTTTATTCAAACCTTTTGATCTGATTAAAGGAGTATTGCCTTCATTTAGTGTCACAACCGGAGTATTCTTATTTACAGGTAGATAATCAGCATAAGTATTTATTAAACCTTTCCACAAAATTACTCATCCCCTTCACAGCGTATGATATTGCATATGTTTGAAATATCTTTATCCTCAAGTTCTTTGATGGCTTTCTTTAGATCATGCTCAGCTGTTTTATGCGTAAAGATAACAACTTCAATATTATCTTTATTAATCTCTTCTTGTAACATCGAACGAATACTAATTCGATGTTTTTCTAATGTCTTAAGTATTTCTAAAACCATATTATGTTTATTCGATATTTTAATTCTGATATAAAATTCAGATTCAGTATTTTTCAAAGGAGTAAGTTTAGTTTCACAGCCGCATATAGAGTATGTAATATGCTTATCCTTATCTTTGATAATCTCCATTATATCGCCTACTACAGCACTTGCTGTGGGTTCCTTCCCGGCACCTTGTCCATAAAATATTACTTCGCCTATCGGATAGCCTTTAATCATAATTGAATTAAAAACCCCCATAACATTAGCAAGGGGATGTGTAATAGGCAGTAATACAGGGGAAACCCTTGCCTCGATTCCTCCCTCAATAAGCCTTGATATAGCAAGAAGTTTAATTATATATCCATTGCTTTTTGCGTATAAGATATCTTTATCAGTAATATTGGTTATACCTTCAGTATGTATATCATCGGGATGAATTTCTGAATCAAATGCTAAAGAAGATAAAATCGCCAATTTTCTTGCTGCATCAAATCCCTCAATATCTGCGGTAGGGTCACTTTCAGCATAGCCCAGTTCCTGAGCTCTTCTTAAAACATCTTCAAAAGGTGCCGATTTGTCAAGCATTTCGCTTAAAATATAATTCGTTGTTCCGTTTATTATACCAACAATTTCCGTTATTTTATTTCCAGAAAGACAATATCTTAAAGGTCTTATTACAGGTATTCCACCTCCCACACTTGCTTCAAATAACAATGCTACTCCATTATCATTGGCGATTTCAAGTAATTCTCTACCACATTTGGAAATAACTTCTTTGTTGGCTGTAACTACATGTTTCTTTTTTTCTAGTGCTTTTTTTATATAGTCATAAGCTGGTTGGAAACCACCTATAAGTTCAACTATAATATGGATCTCATCATCATTTAATATTTCTTCTGGTTTAACTGTTAATTTGTTGCTGATATCTACTGATCTTTTTTTAGTCTGATCATTAACTAATATTTTTTTAATATATATTTTCTCGCCTGTTCTTTGGTAAATTAAATCACTATTTTTTTCTAATACTTCAACAACCCCTGTCCCAACTGTTCCCATGCCAAGAAGCCCTATGTTTACCATTAAGTTCACCTCTAAACTAAATTATTTTCTACTATATACTTTGATATTTGAAGTGCATTATAAGCTGCACCCTTTCTTAAATTATCGGCAACTATCCATAAATTTAACCCGTTTTCAACTGAAATATCTTCTCGGATCCTTCCTACAAATACTTCATTTTTCCCAGCTACATCAATAGGTAAGGGATATTGTTTTTGAGAAGGTTTATCATAAATTATTACACCCGGTGCTTTGCTTAACGCTTCCCTCACCTCTGCAACTGTTGTTTTTTCAACCGTTTCTATATATACAGATTCTGAATGCCCGATGATAACAGGCACTCTAACAGCTGTAGCCGTAATATTAATATCCCAATCATTTAAGATCTTCTTCGTTTCATTTATTAATTTTAGTTCCTCTTTTGTATTACCCATTTCATCAAACTCATCTATATGCGGCAGTACATTAAAAGCGATTTGATAAGGATATACTTTACATTCCACCTCTTGACCGGAAATGATCTGTGCAGATTGATTTTTTAATTCTTCTACAGCTTCAATCCCTGTGCCGGAAACAGATTGAAATGTAGAGGCAATTATCCGTTTTATACCGGCAAGATCATAGATAGGTTTTAGCGCTACAACCATTTGGATTGTCGAACAATTCGGATTGGCTATAATTCCTTTGTGTTTTTTTATTTCATCCGGGTTAACTTCCGGAATAATAAGTGGCACTTCTTTCTGCATTCTAAAAGCACTGCTATTATCAATAACAATCGTTCCTTTTTTTACTGCTTCAGGTGCAAGTTTAATGCTAACATCTGAACCTGCACAGAATATAGCTATATCTACATCGTTAAATGATTCAGAATCTGCCCTTTCAACTGTGAGCTCTTTACTATTAAAATATAACTTTGTTCCTGCTGATTTGTCAGAAGCCAGCAGTTTAATATCTTCAATTGGCAAGAAATCTTTTTGTTCGTTTAAAATTTCAAGAACTTTTCTCCCAACAGCTCCTGTAGCACCAACAATTGCAAAATTAATTTTCTTCATTTTATTTCTCCTCCTTATCCTTGAGCTAATATACCAATTTTTTTAACTCCATCAATTTTCCCCATGTTCTTTACTAACCTTTCTACACTTTCATCCATCCCTTCGGTTCTTATAGATATAGTTACATTAGCTATTCCGCTTAATGGTATGTTTTGATTAATTGTTAAGATATTACCGCCGGCTTTTGCTATATGGTCTAATATACTTGAAAGTATGCCTGGTTTATCTTCCAACACTAAAGAAATTGTTATAATTTTATTTTTACTTACTTCATAAAAAGGGAAAATATAGTCTTTATATTTATAATAAGCACTTCTACTCATGCCTGCTTCTTCAGCTGCATCATTTACAGTATTTACAATACCTCGGTTCAGCAACTCTTTTGCTTTTACCGTTTTTTTTAGTATATCAGGCAAAATATCTGACTTGACTATATAATATTCATAATTAAGTTCCATCGCTATCCTCCTTTAAGTGTCCCTGTCGTGTGAACATTTATGTTTATATGAGAGACATTATAACATAGTATAATTAATTGAGTAAAGTAATAAAAACCAATCGTTTCAGCTTTTAATGCAGATTTTCTCAACAAACTTCAAATTATCTTATGAAATTTTAATATTCCTCAATATAAAAAAGCAAGACCTAATGGTCCTGCCATATTCACCTTGCTATAAGATTATACATATTAACCCACCGCTGCCTTCATTTATGATCTTCTGTAAGGTTTCCTGTAATTTCATCTGAGCCGATTTAGGCATATTGCTGAGTTTATTTTGTATCCCTTCTCTTATTAGATCATGCAATGATTTACCGAATATATTTGATTCCCATATTTTTTTCGGATCGTTTTCGAATTCTTTCAGTAAATAAGTGATAAGTTCTTCGCTCTGTCTTTCTGTCCCAACTAATGGTGATACTTCCGCCTGCACCTCAACTTTTATCATATGAATTGAAGGGGCGCTAGCTTTTAATTTTACACCAAAACGGTTCCCTTGCTTAATTATCTCAGGATCAGCAAGAAACATTTCTTCTATCATGGGGGGAACTATACCATAACCAGTCTGTCTTACTTCTTCTAATGCATTAGATATTTTATCATACTCTCTTTTTGCATTTGACAGTTCTTCCAACAATTCTATAAGCTGATCATCGCCCGTGATTTCCATTTCCGAAACTTCACTTAAAATTTTATAGAATAATTCTTCTTTGGGTTTTATTCTAATATTTGCAGCTCCGGTACCTAAATTTATTTCCTCCAGAACTATATCATCTACAAAATCATATTCTCGAAAAGCAGTGATTGCTTTTTCAATATCTCTCAACCTGTTCAAATCTCTACTTATTTCTTTTACGGCATTAAAAAAGTCTTTTTTAAGCCAGTGATTTTCATCTAAAACATTTAGCCACTTAGGCATTCGAATATTTACTTCTCTAATGAAAAACTCATATAGTATATTCTGTAAAATTGTATAAATATCTTCCTGGGTTAAATCGTTACAGTCAACAGGTATAATTGGCACATGATATTTATTCTCTAATTCTTTTTTTAGCTTTATCGTTTTCTCTTCCCTGGGAATTGTTGTATTAAGTATTACTACAAAGGGTTTCCCCAATTCTTTCAATTCATGGACTACTCTTTCTTCCGCTTCTTCATAGCTTTTCCGCGGTATTTCAGTGATACTGCCGTCTGTAGTTACCACAAAACCTATTGTAGAATGATCTAAAATTACCTTGCGAGTACCTAGTTCTGCCGCTTCTTGAAAAGGAATAGGTTCTTCATACCAAGGCGTCGAAACCATCCTTGGGGCACCCTGTTCATCTTCATACCCTAAAGCTCCATCAACAGTATATCCTACACAATCAACCACCCTTACTTTTAATTTTATATTGTCTTGGATTTTTAACTCAACAGCTTCATTGGGAATAAATTTTGGTTCTGCAGTAGTTATTGTCTTACCGGCACCACTTTGGGGCAGTTCATCCTTAGTCCTAGTTTTATCATGTACATTCTCTATATGTGGGAGTACTATCTGTTCCATAAATTTTTTTATAAAAGTTGATTTGCCCGATCGCACCGGGCCAACTACACCTATATAAATATCACCATTAGTTCTTTCGGCCATATCTTTCAGCAGATCGAATTTTTCCACCTTATATTTCCCTCCTTTTATATGTTTTGTTAACTGTCCCTATCATCATTATCAATCCTTAAGTACTTTGTACAAAATATTAGTTAATAATAAATCGATAATGAAACATTTAACATTAATATATATATTTTTATCAGCTGCAGATTATGACCAAAAAATAAAAAAGCCTCCTCTAGCATTCAAAGGAAGCTTGTTTCCTAACAGACTACCAATTCCATAATTTCTGCCTGGCTACCTCTTCAATCTCATGTTTTCTGGTTCTACCCATGAGAGTCTCAAGGGCTTCTAAAGGTGTTTTAGATTCAAACAATACTTTATATAGCTCTGTTGTAATCGGCATCTCCGTATCATATTTTTTTTGTAAATTGTATGCGGCTTTAGTAGTTCTTATCCCTTCAACAGCCATATTTAGTATCGAAAATACTTCATCAACTGTTTTCCCCTGTCCTATTAATATCCCTGCTCTTCTGTTCCTGCTGTGCATACTGCCACAAGTCACTATAAGATCACCAACACCAGATAAACCTAAAAAAGTTAAAGAATCCGCACCCATTGCATTGCCAAGACGTGTGATTTCTGCTATCCCTCTAGTCATAAGACCTGCTCGACTGTTATCACCGAACTCCAAGCCATCACTAATCCCCGTACCTAATGCAATAATGTTCTTTAATGCACCTCCGAGTTCGACACCGATAATATCTGGATTAGTATATACTCTAAATCGAGATGTAATAAATAAATCTTGAACCTTTTCAGCAATTTCTTTAGTAAAAGCCGCTGTAACAACGGCAGCAGGGAGCCCACGTGAAACCTCTTCTGCATGGCTTGGCCCGGAAATTACTGCAATATTCCGATGCAGATTTTCAGGAAGTTCTTCTTTGATTACCTCAGTCATTCTTGATAATGTATTAACCTCCAAGCCTTTAGAAGCACTTATTATTATTGAATTATCACTTATAAAATTAGTTATAAGACATATAACTTCTCTCATAGCATGTGAAGGAACCACAACTATTATAAAATCATTCTTGAAAAGACATTTTTCAAGATCCCAAGTTATGTTTATATTTGATGGCAGATCTACCCCGGGAAGATATTCTTTGTTTTCACGGGTTTCGATCATTATTTCTAATTGTTCTTTTCTCCTCCCCCAAATCGAAACATTACAGCCTTTATTAGCAAGAAGTATTGCCAGCGCCGTTCCCCAACTCCCTGCCCCTATAACTGCAACACGATTCCCCATATGTATAAACACTCCAATCTACTATTTAATACGACTTTCCCTCTCACCCAGTTTGGGCTCTTCTCCTGAAAGTATTCTGGCAAGATTACTTTTGTGTCGATACAGTGCCAGACAGGTTAATATGAGAGCAAAAATAAGATGGTACCATGTTCTATGGACTAATACAAACATAAATGGAAAAAGGACCGTTCCTACCATAACTGACAGAGATACAATTCTGGTTTTATACAGGACTACAAGACCTATTAAAATTAAAATTGAAGACCATAATGGCGAAATTGTTAAAATAACTCCGAGACTGGTAGCAATCCCTTTACCTCCTTTAAATCTTAAAAAAACCGGATAATTATGCCCAACAACAACAGCTATTCCACATAAAAGCATTATAATTTCACTGCCAGACGCCTTCCCTAAATATATGGAAGCCACTCCTTTAAATACATCACATAAAAGAACAGCCACAGCCGGTGCAGGTCCTAATACTCTAAGCACATTGGTAGTGCCGGCATTACCGCTGCCAAAATTTCTTATATCAATTCCTTTACACAGCACGCCTGCTATATACGAAAAGGAAATTGAACCCAGTAAATAGCTTGCCAATATTCTCAAAATATTAAGTATCATCATATAAAAACGCCCCCTTTATCTTTTTTTGAAATTAAATATCACAGGAGTCCCTTCAAATCCAAAGTAATTTCTAATTTGATTTTCTAAATACCTTTTATATGAAAAATGTAACAGCTTAGGATCATTAACAAAAAAAGTGAAAACGGGGGGTTTTGTAGAGGATTGAGTTGCATAATATATTTTTAGTCTTCTGCCCTTAAATATCGGAGGTTCAACAGCGTCAGTTGCATCTGTTATAATTCTGTTTAACACGCCGGTTTTAACCCTAATAGAATATTGTTCTGATATGTTATCAATCATCTCCATGATTTTATTTACTCTTTTCCCCGTTTTTGCAGATACAAAAACAACAGGTGCATATTTTAGAAACAAAAGAGAATCCTTTATTTCTTTAGAACATTTTTCATAAGTAGTATGATCTTTTTCTATAAGATCCCATTTGTTAACTACTATTATGGAAGCCTTCCCCGCATCATGAACTGCACCCGCAATCCTTTTGTCTTGTTCGGTAACACCTTCTAAAGCATCAATTATTAATAAAGCTAAATCTGCTCTTTTTATGGCTTTAAAACCGCGTACAACGCTATAGTATTCAATGTCTTCTGTAACTTTGCTTTTTCTTCTTATCCCTGCAGTGTCAATAAAAACATATTTTTTCCCGTCTTTTTCAAATGGGGTATCAATAGCATCTCTAGTTGTACCGGGGATATCGCTAACTATAGTCCTTTCTTCACCAAGTATTGAGTTAATTATAGACGACTTGCCAACATTGGGTCTGCCCACAACAGCAATTTTAATTATCTCATCATCATATTCAATACTTCTTGCTTCTGGAAAGTACTCTATAAGTTTATCCAGTAAATCGCCTATGTTTAAGGCTAAAGCAGCTGAAACCATAATTGGCTCCCCAAATCCAAGAGAATAAAAATCATATATCCCATCTGGAATATCATTGAAGTTGTCAACTTTGTTTGCAACTAAAACTATAGGTTTGCCGGAAATTCTTAAAATATCAGCAACTTCTTTGTCAGCAGCAGTAAGCCCCTCTCTAGCATCGACAAGAAAAATAATAACATCTGCTGCTTCTATAGCTTCTTTAGCCTGTAATTTGACTTGATAATGAATTGTATCTTTATTATACTTTTCAATTCCCCCAGTATCTATTAAAGTGAAACCCTTACCTAACCATTCTGTATCTGCATATATTCTATCTCTCGTAACTCCAGGGGTATCGTCGACTATAGAAATCCTTCTGCCTATTATTTTATTAAAAAGTGTTGATTTTCCCACATTTGGTCTGCCTACAATAGCTACAGTAGGATTAAGTTTCACTCATCATTCACCTTCCCCATAATAGTTCTCATAAATTCTTCTGCATTAACAGATGAAACTTTAACATCTATTCCTAAATGTTGTTCAACTTCACTTATCGAAATGTTGTCTAAAAAAAGATCGCTATTATTTTTTAACATTACGCTTGGGATAATAATATCATGTCGTAAATGTTTATCCTCAAGCTGTTTTATTAAATCTGTACCTGTTATAAGCCCTGTTACAGTAATATCTTTTCCAAAAAAATTATTCTCAATTGCAAATAAATTTACTTTTAAATTTTCTATTTTATTTAACTCGTACGTTATTCTCTTCATAAAATCTTTTGCCAGAATCCCGGTAATTACATTTACTTCTCTGTATAGATTTATTTTCTTTGGTAAGTTTTTCTTGATATCCTTAAATTCTTTTTCAAAAATAGAAATCAACCCTATCCCATTTTCCAACTGTGGAAACTCTTCATAATCCTTGTATTGTGGCAACTTCATTCCTGCTATCAGGTAGAATTCATCAGCAGCAAAAACAAAATTATGTTCTATCTTTTTTTTAAATTTCTGCTGCCACTTTTCAACTATCCGGA
The DNA here is from genome assembly GCA_012839065.1 of Thermoanaerobacterales bacterium. Classification (GTDB taxonomy): domain Bacteria; phylum Bacillota; class Thermosediminibacteria; order Koleobacterales; family Koleobacteraceae; genus DUOC01. The sequence goes on from DUOC01000071.1 coordinate 21,522, forward strand.
TCGTTTCTATAGCTTTCTGCCTTTCTACTTTCTTAAGAGGATAAAGACCATCTCTAAATTTTGTCAGCCCTACAGGAACAATCCCAACAGACTTGACACCCGGCCAAAGCAGTGAAAGGTCTTCAATAGTTCTGTCTAATTCAGCATCATCATTTATCTCCGGACATAATACTATCTGGCAATGAATCTCAATTCCGCCGTTCACTAAATCTTTAAGTTGATTATAAATTTCTCCCGCCCTGGGATTGTTTGTAATCTTTATTCTTAGAGCAGGGTTAGTAGTATGTACTGAAACATATAATGGACTTATTTTTAATTCTTTTATTCTTTCAATATCTTGATCTGTAATATTTGTAAGGGTTATAAAATTCCCAAAGAAAAAAGATAGCCTGTAATCATCATCTTTAATATAAAGTGTTTCTCTTAAATTTGAAGGCAACTGATTAATAAAACAAAAAATACAGTTATTCCTGCATTTTCTAATTCCATCTATAATGCTGTTTTCAAAAATAATTCCCAGGTCTTCATCCCATTCTTTGTCTATTTCTACAAATAAATATTCATTATCTTTCGTCAAGAGTTTAATAGATATTTGATTTTCTCCTGAAGTCAATAAATTATACTGTATCAAATCTTCTATTGGTTTACCGTTTATCTCCAACAGTATATCTCCACATTGAATTCCGGCCTCTTCAGCAATACTTCCCCGAATAACATCTGTAATCAGACCTTTAGATTCCCTACATCTCATTTTCTCCACCATTTTCATCTTTCATAAGATCCAAATTTTAGTCATGCTTATTAATTATTATCTTTTATTAAAAAGCTATTGTCAAGTAATAAAAAAGGATAGCGTTCTCAAGTACACTATCCTCATCCAAATAATCTCTTATACTTTGTAAAAAAATCTTCATTCTTCATCTTTTCTTTTCCGATCGTTAAAAAGATCAGCAAATTCCTTGTTTGCAAATCTTTGTAATTTGCTCTTTATTTCATTCCAACTACCGCCAGTAATAACAATATATCCGCCTATACCTAATACAGCTAGAATTATTATCCAAAGGATTGTCTTTCCTAAAGAGCTGGCTTCACCTGAAATTGGTTCTGCCGTTCCGCCGGGTCCGGGGGTTTTTGACTCATCTTCACCATATACAGTTCTATTTACAACATTCGCAAAAAGTGCTGCACCTCTTTCAGCCATTGCCCTGTCGTTCTCGTGGGTACCAATCTCAACTAGAATTGTTCTTGGGGCCATATCTTGATTATATGAACCTTTTCCATAGAATATACCCTTTATTAATCCAGGATATACGCGGTCTCCAACTGACTTTAACTGCTTAGCAAAATTATCGTTTGCAGGTTGATTGGGATTCTGCCTACCAACTACTAGACGAACACGTGCTGTTCTTTCGCCATTAATTGTTGTAGTATAATTTTCCGGCGGAATGGCATCTCTGTGTATGTCAAATTGCGCATCAACACCTTGTTGTAACAACTCCTTTGCAGTCCTTCGTGACCTCATATAAGCAGCATTATCATGTGGCACGTGTGTTCTAGTTGAATGTATAACTTTGACCCCTTTATTTCTAAGAACCTCCGCAAATATTCTTCCAACTTCAATTATTCCCCCACCCGTTCCAATACTTGCTGAACCATCAGTTGGCACATAAGACTCATCTCCATGAGTATGATATACCGATATTTTTTTGTTCTGTGCTGCTAATACTTCAGCATCTTCTCCATCTTTAGAAGCGGGAAAATACTCACTTAAATCGATTTCTTCAACAAATTCTGCAAAACCTGTATCTTGTTCTATCTCTATTACTCTATATAGTTTAT